>JBDKJC010000210.1:0-6338 GCA_039796815.1 Cyanobacteriota bacterium
ATAGACGACTTAAAACTGCCAATATGATTCGGTTAGCTCATGTTTATCAATGGCAACAGAACTATACATTAAGCGAAGCTTTGTTTGAGGAGGTAATTACAGCTTGTCAAGAAGATTTAGATCTTACCTCTTATCTCGACTTCGCATATCAACATCTGGGGAAGTGTAAATTAGCTCAGAATCAGGATCGAGAAGCTAGGCATTATTTTGAGCAAGCTCTTGTTCTTCGTCTTGATAAAGGCGATCGCTCTTTGATTGACTCAACTCAGTTAGCGATCGCGGTTGTCGTTACACGCATTTGTACCTAGCGATCGCTCTAGTTAAAGAATTCCTAATATTTATAGCCTCGCATTTTACCAGGATTCAATAACCCATAGGGATCTACCTGTTGCTTAAACGCTACTTTTTGCGGATCGATTTGTTTGTTACCACCATCTTCAATAGTATAGACGTGAGGATTGGCGATAAATGCACCTTGGGCTTCATGATCGTCGATAATCTCCTTAAGTCTGGCTTCGGTAGTGTAGCGGATTAGCTGCAATCCCGCAGGAACAGCTTTTCCTCCTGCACGCAAAAATTCTAGGTGAATCATAATTTCATCCCCAGCTTGTTGATAAAGTTGCTCCAGCCTTTCGAGAGTGAAATAAAAGGTTTGGAGGTAGGTTAAATTGCGATCGCAGCTTCGAGCCAGAAGAGTTGTATGATTCCAGGTAAATTCTAGAAGACTATTGCCCTTGATAGCTGAAGCTGAATTACTATAGGTAATTGCGCCTTTGTACTCTTTAACTAAATCCCGAAACGCTGCCAAATCATATTCTGAGACCATTAAGAGGGCGCAGTGTTTACCTTCTGGAATATAGCTTTGCAGTGCCGTAAAGTAGCGGGTAATCGGTGCAGCATGAATACTCACTAGTTTTTTGACAATACCATTGCTGTCACTCAGAGCCTGTCCAAATTTGGCAGCCGTCATAAAATCATCGAAAATAGCGATCGCCTCTTGCCAGGGATAAGCAGGAGCAAGAGGGATTTCTAATTCGGTAATAATGCCTGTCGTACCGTAAGCATGAAGTACATTTTGCACTTCATCTCCTGTTAATTCAATAACTCTAGGTTGCTCTTCCATGGTTACTAGACGCACTCGACGGAGATTACCGCGATCGCTAATCTGTCCATAATTGATCGAACCCATTCCCACACTACCACCACCAATAAAACCACCAATACTAGCGCTACGATAGGTAGAAGGAGCCATACGCAACTCCCAACCGATTTCTCTGGCTTGTTTATCAAAAGCTGCCATTCTGACTCCAGGCTGCACACAGGCGATGCCAGGCTGAAGGCTGATAATCTGATTCATTTTGGAAGTATCGAGAATAATTCCCCCTTGTAAGGGAATAGATTGACCATAATTACCCGTACCTGCACCTCTTACCGTGAGCGGAATCTTATTTTGCAGACAAACTTGGGCAATTTGTAGCACTTCGGCTTCTGTAGTCGGAAATACAGCTAAATCTCCTCGCTTATCTTGTAATTTCTCTTGGAGAATTGGGCTGAAGTGATAATAATCTAAAGATAATTTAGTTAATCCCTCGCGATCGCTTATCGTTTCAATTCCCTTTAGTTCTTGGGCGATCGCCTGATAATCGATATTTGTATTTGTACTTGTGTTCATTAATTTAGTATTACGTCTAAGCTTATTGTGACTTAAACCCTTTTATCAAGCAAGATTGAGGCTAGTACCGCTATGGGAAAGTCAAAAGTCAAAACTGTCGCTCGGCTGGCTTAATTTATTGCAACGTTTTCCTACCGTCTTAGATCCTGAATATGAAAAAATAAACATATGTGATTAAATACTTGTTCACCACTACGAAATCGATTATGACTACCTACTATTACGTTGCTGCTAGCCAAAAGTTTTTATTGGAAGAAGAACCTTTTGAAGAGGTAATAGAAGAGAGAATTCGTAACTATAAGGAGAGAAATCAGGAGATCGATTTCTGGTTTATTAAGCAGCCTGCTTTTCTGGAAGCGCCTGAAATGGCAGAGCAAAAAAAAGCAATTCCTCAACCCTCAGCAGCAGTTGTTACCACAAATAAACAGTTGGCTACTTGGTTGAAGTTAAGATTAGAATACGTTTTTTCAGGAGAGTTTGAAGCACCGTCTGAAGGCATTCCTGAACCATTAGCCAGCCTAGAAATCGCTTGAAAATTCGCAAAAATCGGCAATTTTCCCGAGTAATAGGTAATGGGTAATACCTATCTCAGTAATCTTAAGATTATCCTCAAGATTATTTTCTAAATAGTCCTTGAGGACGCACCAAAAGAATCGCGATCATGATTGCCAAAGCAACTCCCAGTTTGTATTCCGAACCCAATAAGGGAACACTTACTTCTTGGGCAATACCAATAATAAATGCTCCAGCGATCGCACCGTAGACATTCCCAATTCCGCCCAAAATTACCGCAGCAAACATCGGCAAAATTAGAAACCAGCCCATATTAGGGCGCACTACGGCAATTAGACCATACATCGCTCCAGCAAAGGCGGTTAATGTCCCTGTAATCACCCAAGTCCATAAAACAATACGCTCAACATCGATCCCTGAAACCCTTGCCAAATCAATGTTATCAGACACAGCTCGCATCGCTTTGCCAATTTTAGTATTTTTGAGAATTAGGTGGAGGATCGCGATCGCGGCGATCGCCAATCCCACAACAACTAGCCGATAATAGGCAATCCTCAGCTCCCCAAACTCCAAAGCGCGGACTACAGGTAAGAGATATTGCTGATTACTACCACCGTAAATTAGCAGAATTCCATTGCGTAAAAATAGAGCTAGTCCGATAGAAATAATAATTAGGGTAGTATCACTAGCACGGCGATCGCGCATCGGTTTCCAGAGCAAATATTCGGCAATTAACATGGCAATAATTGTTCCTGCTGCGGCGATTAACATGGAAAGCCAGATATTTAACCCGCTATCATTGACCAACCAGGTTAGATAAGCTCCCAAGGTCATAAAGTCACCATGAGCGAAATTAGAAAGCTTGAGGATGCCATAGGTAAGAGTTAAGCCAATAGCAGCCAAAGCAAGAATACTACCAATGGCTATACCGTTAATCAGAAGCTGAAGATCTAGGAAGTCAGACATTAATCTTGTGAAATGAGTAATCGCTCTGTGTTGTAAATTAGCTTAACTATCCTCAAACAGCATCTAAATTAATTTGAGCTTAGGAAAAACGACTAGCAAGCAATTTTTTCTCTTTAGTCATTAGTTACATCTATTTAGTCACATTCATCACAGTCGTCATGCTTTTCATAATGAACGCATTGGTCACAAGGACCTTCAGGGTTGATGGCACAACGGATATAGGGCGAATGAGCATTATTGATACAGGTAGTGTCGCCAATGAAATATTTGGTTACTGGTCTACGGCGATCTGTAAGTAGATACGAATCATTACCATAGCTATAAGAATCACGATTTTGTCGATCTCGATAGCCATAGTGATAAGCATTTAGGTTTTGAGCGCGTCTTAACCTGGCTTGCCACCGTTTCTTAGCTTTTTGAAATATGAACAAATAGACTAAGGACGGTAATATACTTAAAACCAGGATAAGAGCTAGCTTGATGACAAAATCGGTAGAAATATTAGCCATATTGAGCTAGATAAATATTGCGTGGGGCTAGTTTAATAACTTTACAACCCATTATCACTGTTTAACCACATCTAGCTCAATTAATTAGGGGATAATTTTATATTTCTTCGTCGTCAATTTTAATTTTTGTTTTGGGTAATTTGACATGCTTATCCATGGTACTAGCCTCCCCTAGATGAAATTGTATTTAGTGATGCTGGAATGAAACCGCGTTGCAATTCTTGAACTTTAACCTGTCTTGCTTTCAACGCGCGTTGTAAAACCTTTGCTGCTATTTCTGGTTGACCTGCGCCACAAAAGAACAAGTCAGCAGCAAAATAACCATGCTCTGGCCAGGTATGGATAGCAATATGAGACTCTGCCAAAGTAGCGGTAGCTGTAACACCATGAGGACTGAATTGATGAACGCACATGTCAATCAAAGTTGCTTTACCCACAGTAATCGCTTCAATCAATGCATCACGTATCGCTTCGGGATCGTTGAGTAATTCAGCCGGTGCTTGCCAAGCGTCTATGACCAGATGAGTCCCCATTTGTTCCATTCTTTTAACCTTTATCAATTACTTTACTGTATGTACTTAAATGAATTGTTTACAATGAAAATCTTGCCAGATTCATTATGCTAGATATTTGGATAGAATGTCTTGTTTTTAACAAAATTGAGTAATTTAATTAGCAACCAACACCCGAAATATCTTGACTAAATCTTTAGTTAGATGTATCGCTGGCACGGAATTATTAAACAACTCCAACATTCCATCAGTAGGGTTACTAGATTAACGCGATCGCTATCATTATGACCAACATTTAGAGAATTAGTTAGTTAAACAGCAGAACACTTAATAATTCAGTACTACTTTATACTCAAGGTCAACAGTATTTTCAAGCAATGCTATGGTCTAGTCCATTTTGCAAAGTTTCTAAGATTAAATTTAACGCTAAACCAGGGACAGTTGTTTCTCGTAATCGGGCAATTCCAACTGGTAATTCTAATCAAATTAAAGAAGTCCTCGATAGCGAGTAAAAAGCAAAATTACTGCCCAAGAACCAAGTGCCACTTTAGCTGCCACCAAAATATTCAACAGAGGAATAATCCCTCCACTAAATAATGCTCCTAATTCTCCATGAGGTAACTCCCAACCAATCAAAGTAATTGCAGCTAAGACAATAAAAACTAAAACCGAAATTTTTTCCCAGGTAGCAGCGTGATATTTTTTATAGATTCCTTCCATCCATTCAGCAGATGAAGTGATCGCAATTAAACCGATCGCTGTTCCCCCTGCTACCCCCGCAGCAAAACCCCCGCCAGGGCTAAGATGTCCGCGAATTGAGAGTTCAATACTGACAATAGCAGCAATAGTTGCTCCCAAACGAGCCAGCATAATTGAAGGGCGATCGCTAAATTGAACCACGGTTTCTATGGGTGTTTCGTTTGCCAGGAGAAACTTGACTCCTAAAATGGCGATCGTAAACACTATCACTTCAAAGATCGTGTCATAAAGGCGGTTGCGAAAAATAATTCCCGACACAACATTGCTCACACCAGTATCTTCGACGATCGATTCGACAATCGAGCTTCCTGCTAATTCTGCTGTGGGATGGGGTATGACTATCATCTTGATAAATAAGGCGATGCCTGCGATCGTATAAGCCCATTTCATGATTGTCGATCCTCCTCCTGATTTACTATGGGTATATAAGTCAAAGTTGTTTCGGGTGCTGTTAATTCTTGCTGCATAATTTCAAACAAGCGATGCACTCTGATTGCAGTCTGGTATTTTGCCTCTGAGCTAGGTTGAAAATGCTCTTGTTCGATACAGGTAGCGTGAATTTCTTGACTAGCTAATGCCTGTTTTAATGATTTATGGTCGGCATATTCAACTAGTTCTAAACGTAGATAATATTTATCTAGGGCTTTTTTTAAGCTAGTTACTAGTTCTCTAAAGTAACTTTCTGGTTCGGAAGTATCTTGCTTAAGTATTCCCAGACGCATAACTAAAGAAGAACGAACTGCAATTACATAAAGGGTAACCGCTAACATTGTGCCGACTAAAGCTTCAGTTAGAGCCACATCCGCAGCACCTAAAACAACGTAGACTAAAGCAGCGATCGCCCCGACAATAGCTCGCATCACTAAAGCATGATAGGGATTTACCTGAAATACTAACATTAAGGATGTTAATGGCAGTAAAGCAATAATTATATAAATATATTGATCGATCATTTTTCTCTTGTTAGTGGTTGATAATCGCTAGAACAATATGCCAAAACGTAACCCAGTACTGTATTCCAAATTGCTAAGGTGATAATTGCTAGAAGTAACAAAGACCATTCACTGGGTATTTTGAGTAGTAATCCTGCTAACATTGCCATTGAACCAAGAGTGTCGGCAACTGAAAGACTGTGGAGTTTAAATAAAACTGATTTATTGCCAATTAAAGCCAAAGTTCCCCAAAACCAAAAGATAATACCGATAATTATCAGACTGTAACTAAAAATATTAATCATGCTTTGTTTAACCTTTTGATTAAGTGCGCCATCAACATTAATCCTGCATTACCCACGCTGAGAATAATCACGGCTACCACGCCAATTGACCAATCATCGCGTAAAACCGAAATAAACAGCATGATCATCGAGGTTTTGCTGGCAATACTGGCAAATGACAGCATTTTTTG
>JBDKJC010000211.1:0-6290 GCA_039796815.1 Cyanobacteriota bacterium
ACAGTGGTGCTTTGGTCGGCGATTTTCACCGTATTTTATTGCAGGGTGGGGTTTTCCTCTATCCAGGCACAGTAGAGAAGCCTGAAGGAAAATTAAGATTACTATACGAATCTGCACCTTTAGCTTTCTTGGCAGAACAGGCAGGAGGAGCTGCGAGCATCGGGACTCAGAGGCTATTGAGCTGTGTCCCCCAAAAGCTACATCAAAGAACTCCTTTATTTATTGGTAGCACTAAAGATGTGCAGCTAGTGGAGTCTTTTATTCGCGAACGAGCGCGCCACGATGCCGAAGAAAAAGCTTTAGTTTGATCGACTAATCAAGTTTAAGTGTTTCTAAATTTGTTGTTTTACCAGGAGTATTTTTTAAGTCATGTCCACAGCAAATCCAATTTTAGCCATCGAAAATCAATATGGTCAAAGTATTTGGATGGATAATCTAAATCGCAACCTCATTGAATCAGGAGAATTAAAACAGTCGATTACCGCCAAAGGAATCCGTGGAATTACCTCCAATCCTGCTATTTTTGAAAAAGCGATCGCTGGTAATAAAATTTACGATCCAGCAATTGAAGCAGGAATTAAAGCCAATAAATCAGTTCAAGAGATTTACGAAGATTTGATCTTTACTGATATTCGTAATGCCTGTGATATATTAATGCCTGTATATCAAGAAAGCGATGGTTTGGATGGCTATGTCAGTATTGAAGTTCCGCCAAGTTTAGCGAAAAGTACCGACAATAGCACAATTGATGAAGCGCGTCGCTATTATCAAATTGTTGACCGACCCAACTTGATGATCAAAATCCCTGGAACTCCCCAAGGTTTACCTGCAATCGAACAGGCGATCTCTGAAGGGATGAGCATCAACGTAACTTTGCTTTTCTCCGTCCAAAGCTATATCGATACGGCTTGGGCATATATTAGAGGCTTAGAAAAACGGGCTGAATCGGGAGCAGATATTAGTCAAGTGGCTTCTGTTGCCAGTTTCTTCCTCAGTCGGATTGATGTGATGATTGACGAGCAGCTTGATAGTAAATTAGAGTCTGCCGAGGGTGATGCTAAAACTAAGTTAGAGGCGATTAAAGGCAAAGTAGCGATCGCCAATGCTAAAATAGCTTACCAAGAATATAAAAAGATTTTTAGTAGCGATCGCTGGAAGGCTTTAGAAGCTAAAGGTGCTAAGGTACAACGTCTGCTGTGGGCAAGTACAGGTACTAAAAATCCTGATTACAGTGATGTGATGTACGTCGATGAATTAGTCGGGCAAGATACAGTTAACACTTTACCTCCCGATACTATTGATGCCTGTGTCGATCACTGCGATCCCGCCAGTCGGATCGAAAGCAATTTAGAGGCTGCACATCAAGTTATTGATGGTTTAAAAGATGAGGCGGTAGATATCGATCTAGATGCTGTCATGGATGCCCTCTTAGAAGAAGGAATTGATAAGTTTATCAAACCTTTTGAATCTTTAATGTCATCTCTAGAATCCAAAGTAGAGCATTTAGCAGCAGCATAAAGGGCTTCGCCCTAGCTATAAGCTATAAGCTGTAAGCTAATCAGATAACGAAGTGCGACGCGACCCTAAAGGGTATAACATCAATTTAAAAGCTTAGTCCTAAAGGATTCCCTTCGGTCAGCTTAGAGCTTGAAGCTTAGAGCTTTTGATAATAAATGAGAATGAGGAATCCCAACTACATTTCTCATTCTTTTTTATTCCTAGCCGATCCTAAAGCGAAATTACTTCAGCAAGTTTAAACAAATTTCCCTCAGTTAAACCTATGGTTGCAATATTGGAAAATCCGTTACGCGTAGGATTACAGCAGGCACGTACTGCCGATCCCGCGATCATCGTTATTTTTGGTGCATCGGGAGATCTCACCCAAAGAAAGTTGATTCCTGCGATCTACCAAATTAGAAGAGAGCGTCGTCTGCCATCGGAAATGACCATTGTGGGAGTTGCTCGCCGAGATTGGGATCATGACTATTTCCGCCAACATCTTAAAGATGGTATTGAAGAATTTGGTAATGGTGTTGGGAATGAAGAACTGTGGAATGAGTTTGCTCAGGGTATTTTTTACTGCTCGGGCAATATGGATGAGGCGGCGAGTTATGAGAAGTTAAACAACTTTCTCACAGAATTAGACGGCAAACGGGGAACTAGAGGCAATCGGATTTTTTACTTGGCAGTATCGCCTAATTTCTTTAAACCAGCCTTGAAACAGCTTGGTGCAGCAGGGATGCTGAATGACCCGCTTAAAAGCCGAATTGTAATTGAAAAACCTTTTGGGAAAGACTTAAGTTCGGCTCAATCTCTCAATCGTGCGGTGCAACGAGTTTGTAAGGAAGAACAAGTCTATCGCATCGATCACTATTTAGGCAAAGAAACTGTCCAAAATATCTTAGTATTCCGCTTTGGTAATGCCATCTTTGAACCCTTGTGGAATCGTCAGTTTGTCGATCATGTACAGATTACCGTGGCGGAAACCGTCGGTGTGGAAGAACGCGCGGGATACTATGAAACTTCTGGTGCATTACGAGATATGTTGCAAAATCATTTGATGCAGCTGTTTGCGATTACCGCCATGGAGCCTCCCAACTCTCTAGATGCTGATAGTATTCGTAACGAAAAAACTAAAGTTCTACAGGCAACCCATATTGCGGATGCCAATAACTTAGAACAGTCGGCAATTCGGGCGCAATATTCGGAAGGTTGGATGAAAGGTCAACCAGTTAAAGGTTATCGTCAAGAAGACGGGGTTAACCCTCAATCTACGACCCCAACTTTTGTCGCCTTGAAACTACAAATAGATAACTGGCGCTGGAAAGGAGTACCGTTTTATCTCCGTACTGGGAAAAGGATGCCTAAAAAAGTCAGTGAGATTTCAATTCATTTCCGCGAAGTTCCCTTATTGATCTTTCAATCCGCAGCACAACAGACAAGCCCAAATGTTCTGACGATGAGGATTCAACCCAATGAGGGCATATCTCTCAAGTTTGAAGCTAAAACTCCTGGCCCAGACCTACGAACTAGAACCGTAAATATGGACTTTAGCTATGGTTCATCTTTTGGTATGGCGACAGCAGATGCTTATCATCGCCTGTTACTGGACTGTATGTTAGGAGATCAAACTCTCTTTACTCGTGCTGATGAAGTGGAAGCAGCTTGGAATATTGTAATGCCTCTGATTAATGCTTGGGAATCTCCTAGCGATCCTAGCCTCATGCCTCAATATGAAGCGGGTACTTGGCAGCCGACGGAAGCGGAGATGATGATTAACCGCGATCAGCGTCGTTGGCGAAGACTTTAAATGATTACTGATTACTGATTACTGATTACTGACATTGTACCCTTGTGATACTACTAAATACTAATAATTATGGTTTCACCAATAGTTTCTTTACAAGCACCAAAAGATGTATCCATTGATGAGATTGAAGCGGAATTACGATCGCTTTGGCAGAGTCAGGGTACAGATGAAGATAGCGCAGCAGTTACTAGAGCTGCAACTTTTAGTTTAATCGTCTACGAGCCTGATGGTACGCAGCAGTTACTAGCCTCTTTGGGTTTTTATACAGGCCCGATTGACGGGATTGCGGGGCCCAGAACTAGTGCTGCTATTAAAGCTGCCCAAAAAGATTACGGCATGAACACCACAGGTAAATCAGATGCAGCGTTACGTACGAAACTACAGTCAGAATTTGTCCAGGCAAAGGCTCAAGATAAGTTAACTGCCGAAAATAAAACTGCTGCTGTTAGTTATACTCCCGATTCTGAAGGTATTACTGCTGATGTGATCGCTGCTGCTAATCCTTGTCGGATTATTACTCTGTGTCCGATCCTCGGGGAAGATACAGGGGTTACCGCTCAAGTCTCCGCTTACTGTCCGATTAATAAGCAAAGCCAAAATACCTTAATTTGCTGTGAGTATATTACCCTAAGTGGTACTGCTGAAGCTTTAGATCGTATTGGCGGTATTATTGCTCAATTGGCGATCGCCGATTTGCCTAAGTTTATTTGGTGGAAAGCAACTCCTACTCCCGACTTACCTCTGTTTAAACGCCTCATTTCTTCCAGTGATACCGTAATTTTTGATTCCAGTGGCTTTATGGAACCAGAAACGGATCTCCAGGCTTTGGCAGGATTACTCAAACAGGATACTACTTTAGCAGATATCAACTGGCGTAGACTAGCACCCTGGCAAGAATTGACCGCAGCCGCTTTCGATCCTCCAGAAAGGCGATCGGCAATTTATGAGGTAGATCGAGTTACCATTGACTATGAACAGGGTAATCAGTCTCAGGCATTAATGTTCCTCGGTTGGCTAGCCAGTCGTCTCCAATGGACTCCTGTGAGCTATGACTTTGAAGGCGGAGACTATAGTATTCGTAGAGTTAAATTTACTGACGAAAAACAGCGTACTATTGAAGCTGAACTAGCAGGTATCCCTACTGCCGACTGGGGTGATATTCCAGGAGATTTAGTCAGCTTACGTTTAACCTCAACCAATGAGGATGCAGATTGCTGTACTGTTCTTTGCTCTAGTACCACAGGCTGTATGCGGATGGAAGCAGGGGGAGGAGCGCAGGCTTGCTACATCGAACAGGTAACGCCTCTATTTGACCAAAAAAGCGAAGATCTCCTCGGTCAACAACTCCAACGTTGGGGTCGAGAAATGCTCTATGAAGAAAGTATGGCAGTTTCGGCACAAATACTCAGACTTTCTCAGTGATTTTCTCTCAGTAATTAGTAATCAGTAATTAGTAATTAGTAATTACTGATTGGTAATCTTTTTTTCTGTTAATTGTAGTTGGTGTGGTTCGATAGTTAAGGGTTGTTGTTTCAACAGTGCTAAATCGCGAATAATTTCTTGTTGCTGTTGTTGAATTAGCTCTAAACGAGTCATGATTTCCTGTAGCTGTTGAGAGTCGTTGGTTACTTCGTAGTTGGTTACTGTGGTGTTAGAAGTTATTGTTTTGGGTTTTGCCTCCCAGCCAAACAGAAATTTAAGTAAGCGCCAGGGCGATCGCAAAATTGCCAGCCAAAGGCGATCTATGGTACTAGCGATCGCGCGATAGACTGTGAGCAGTAATCTTACCAGCAAAATAATAGTAATCAAACTACTTAGGATAGCCACGACAGGATGATTGACTAACCAAGCGATCAAAGGATGTTGAGCTAACCAAACAGCTATGGAAGAACCAACTGAATTATTGATACTTTTGATTAAATAATCGTCTGCGAAGGACGCTTTTTCCGCAGCCTGGTGAACTAAAGATAAAGCTTCTGTTTTTAGGGGGGTTAACTTATTAGCCAGATTATCTAGATTATCTAATAACACAGGGCAAAGGATTAAAATTCTACTCTAGCTAAAATAAACTTAAAAGAGGTAATTGCTCATTGCTCATTGCTCATTGCTCACTGTTCATTGCTCATTGCTCACTGTTCTTGGGAAGTCTTAGGGCAGCATTAGGATTGATCGGACCGAGAATTTTATTTAACATTCGCAGCTGATCTGCCGTTCCCATACAGATTAAGGCATCACTTTCTAAAATTTGCGTATCTCCATTAGGTCCAGCAATTAAATTGCCGTCAAAGCGACGAATTGCTAAAACTAATGCCCCAGTCTGGGAGCGCAATCTAGCGTCCTTTAAGGTCTGCCCAACATAGGGACAAGCTGCTGAGTCGATTAAAAATTCTTCCATATAGTAAGAACTATTCGACCCTGCAATAATGCCATCTACAAAATCCATGACTTGGGGTCTTAAAGCTGCTGCTGCCAGTCTCTTTCCTCCTGTAATATAGGGGGAAACCACTGCATCTGCTCCTGCACGCTGGAGTTTTTGTACCGCTTCTTCATTACTGGCACGAGCGATCGCTCTGATTCGAGGATTAAGAGTTTTGGCTGATAGCACCGTATAAAGATTCTGGGCATCTGAAGGCAAGGCGGTAACTAAACAAATTGCCTGTTCAATTCTGGCACGGATTAATGATTCATCAAGAGTTGCATCTCCTAAAATTACTGTATAGCCAAGCTGCTTAATTTCTTCGACTTCTTCGAGATTGTCATCAATAATTACGAAGGGAATATTTTCCGCCGCAAATTCGCTGGCAACATGACGACCTGTACGCCCAAAACCACATACTATATAGTGTTCATCTAGAGATTCAATCAAACTCTTCTCCTGTCTTAGTCTGATTCCTTCCTGAAAATACCCTTGAATTAGAGCTTCTGTAAACCGATTGACAATATAACCAATGGTGAATAAACCCATCAGAATTAGAGTAAT
>JBDKJC010000212.1:0-6274 GCA_039796815.1 Cyanobacteriota bacterium
CTCGTTCAGATCTCCCTCATCTAGTACATAGTTCTTAATAAATCACCCTTCAAAGACCGAAACGTTTTAATCTAAAAGCTGAAGTATAAGTAAACAACTAATTAAAAAGTAAACATGAGTGTAACGGCAAGTGGTGGCAGTTCATTAGCCCGTCCTCAACTCTATAAAACCGTAGCGGTGTCGGCAATCTTGCAGGCAGAACAACAAGACCGCTATTTAGAACAGGGCGAACTCAAAGAATTAACAGCATATTATAAATCTGGTTTTCAACGTCTCAATATCGCTCAGACGATTACTAATAATGCCGATATTATTGTCTCCAGGGCAGCAAATCGCATTTTTACAGGTGGTTCCCCGATGTCTTATTTGGAGAAGCCCGCTGAGATTGAAGAAATGGCATTGGCAACTCCCAGTGGCAACACCAATGTTCCTGGTGAGCTGATCGTAGAACAAAAAGAAGATAGTAAAAGTAACACAAATTTATTTGGTGCCTTTAAATCTTTATTTGCTGGAGGGGCAGGGGCAGTTCCTGCGGGTTTTAGACCGATCAATGTATCTCAATATGGTCCAAGCAATATGCAGAAGTCTCTGCGAGATATGGCTTGGTTCTTGCGGTATATTAGCTATGCAATTGTCGCTGGCGATCCCAATATTCTGGTAGTCAACATCAGAGGATTGCGCGAAATCATTGAGCGAGCTTGTTCCACTGCTTCCACAATCGTCGCTCTACAGGAAATGCGTGCTGCGACTAAAGATTATTTTCGCAAAGACCAAGATTCTTCAGATATTATCGAGCAGTATTTTACCCTTGCTATTAAAGAATTTGAAGCTCCTACTCCCTCGACTAAGTTGCGTCAACGCGCTTCTTCTGACTTGCAGGGTTTGCAGCTACCTCAAAGCTACTTTAATGCCTCGGAAAATCGTCAAAAGTTCGTGATGAAAACTGGCTTATCTACTCTAGAGAAGCAGTCGGTAATTAAAGCAGCCTACAGGCAAATTTTTGAGCGCGATATTACTCGCGCTTATGGTCAGTCTATTTCTTATTTAGAGTCTCAGGTGAAAAATGGCGACATCTCAATGAAAGAGTTTGTCCGTCGCATCTGTAAATCTGAACTCTATCGTAAGCAGTTTTTTGAGCCATTTATCAACAGTCGTGCCTTAGAATTAGCTTTCCGCCACATCCTAGGTCGTGGTCCTTCCTCTCGCGAAGAAGTCCAAGATTATTTCTCGATTGTTTCAGCCAAGGGATTGTCTGGTTTAGTTGACGCTTTAGTTGATTCTCAAGAATATGCTGATTACTTTGGCGAAGAAACTGTTCCCTATCTGCGAGGCTTGGGTCAAGAAGCTCAAGAATGTCGTAATTGGGGGATGCAGCAAGACCTCCTGAACTACAGTGCGCCTTTCCGCAAAGTACCTCAATTTGTCACTACTTTTGCTCGCTACGATCGTCCTTTACCAGACCAGCATGTTTATGGTTCGGGTAACGATCCGCTAGAAATTCAGTTTGGCGCGATTTTCCCGAAAGAAACTCGCAATCCTAGTAGTAGTCCTGCACCGTTTAACAAAGACACTAAACGTCTCTTGATTCATCGTGGCGCAGGTATTAACAACCAAAATAGCAATCCTGCTGCTAGAGCTGAGTTACCTGGCTCTTTGGGAGCTAAAGTATTTCGTCTCAACAACGAGTTACCTGGGTCTAGCAATAAGAGCAGTGTCAACTTCTCGGAAAATTCCACACAGGCTGTAATTCGCGCTTGTTACCGTCAGGTATTTGGTCGAGATGTTTATCAAGGTCAAGAACTCAAGGTAGCTGAAATTAAACTAGAGAACGGAGATATTACTCTACGAGAGTTTGTCCGCATCTTAGCTAAGTCTGATACTTTCCGCAATTTGTATTGGACATCACTGTATGTCGTTAAAGCGGTGGAATACATTCACCGTCGTCTTTTGGGTCGTCCTACCTATGGTCGTCAGGAAATCAACAAGTACTTTGATATTTGTTCTAAACGAGGTTTTTATGCCTTAGTTGATGCCATCATTGATTCTCCTGAGTACTCAGAAGCCTTTGGTGATGATACTGTTCCCTATGAGCGTTATCTAACGGCTGGTGGTCTGCAATTACGTAAGGCACGTCCTGGCGCTATTGAAGAAGGGATTGGGGCAAAAGTTGAGCCGAACAAAACTCCTCGCTTTGTCGAGTTAGGTCAGACTAGCTCTTTCCGCACTGAGCCTGAAGTTAAGCAGAAAATAGCTCAGGGGGTCAGCGCCCAGCGAATCCAAAGCAAGGTCTTCAAGCTTACCACTACTGTAGATAAAGTAGCGTTGAAAAACGTCATCAGGGCTGCTTATCGTCAAGTATTTGAGCGAGATATCGATCCTTATGTGGTACAAACTCAATTTTCTGTCTTAGAAAGCCGTTTGGGTAATGACGAAATTAATCTCAAAGAATTTATTGAAGGCTTGGGTTGTTCTGAGCTATATCTGAAAGAATTCTATACCCCTTATCCCAATACTAAGGCGATCGAATTGGGGACGAAACATTTCCTAGGACGTGCGCCAGTTAACCAAAAAGAAATTCAGAAATACAACAAAATTCTGGCTTCTCAAGGTCTAAAAGCTTTTATTGGAGCAATGGTTAACAGCATGGAATATATCCAAGTGTTTGGTGAAGATACTGTGCCTTACCGTCGCTTCCCAACCTTACCTGCCGCTAATTTCCCTAACACAGAGAAGCTTTATAATCGCTTGACCAAGCAGAATGATGAAATCGTTGTGCCTAGTTTTGATACGGTTAAAACTACTTCTAGATAAAAAAATAGCTAAACTGGGGCGATATTAAAAGCGATCGCTTTAGTTTAGCAGGCTAAATGGTTGTTAACAGGAACACTAAACGCGGTTTCATTGACGATCGTGAAGCCGTCTACAAACTGCTGGTTGAGCTTAAATAAAGCGCGAAGTTGCGTTGCCCTAAAGGACTAGCTTCGCGTCGCGGGGGATAAGCAAACTTCGTAAGAAAGCTTGTCCACAGATGCAGTCAATTACAACAGAATGCAACATTAAATTCTGTTAAGTAAGGAGAATTAACTGCAACAAAATATCGGATTATAGTTAGGTTGGGCAATTGCTACAGCAATAATTTAGCCAATTTAAATCGACAATCCTAAATACTACAAAGCATTTAGGGAGCAATTTATTTAAAGCAACCAAAATAGCTTAAGCTTGTAGAAAAATTACTTTATGTAAAGGTTTGTTGATAAGTTGGCAATTGACGGCGAATTAGTTTGGACAAGTTGCAATACTAATTTGTAGCAGAAAGCTAGAAACTAGGTAGCAAAACAGAGTAATCTATAACCAAGGGGAATATCAGTAGCAGCAAGATTTAGGAGAGAGAAAATTATCCTAATCTGAGCGTTGTTAAGGTAAGTAAAGTTTGTTCGTCACGATGACGAACAAACCTAACTAATTAATTAATAACAAGCGAACTGAAAGTCCTTGAAAACCAAAGCTACCAATCGAAAGGTAATTTATTCATTAATTTCATAATCATTGGGAGGAATCCATCGATGAGTATAGTCACGAAATCCATCGTGAATGCAGATGCTGAGGCTCGCTACTTGAGTCCTGGTGAACTAGACAGAATTAAATCTTTTGTAACTAGTGGTGAAAGCCGTTTACGTATTGCTCAAACTCTAACTGAGTCTCGCGAGCGTATTGTCAAGCAGGCTGGCGATCAGCTTTTCCAAAAACGCCCTGATGTTGTTTCTCCTGGCGGTAATGCTTACGGCGAAGAAATGACTGCAACTTGTTTGCGTGACATGGATTACTACCTACGCCTAATTACTTATGGTGTAGTAGCTGGTGACACAACTCCAATTGAAGAAATTGGTTTAGTTGGTGCAAAAGAAATGTACAAATCTTTAGGTACTGACGTTGGTGCAATGGCTCAAAGCATCCGCGAAATGAAAAACGTAGCTACTTCCATGATGTCTGGTGATGACACCTCTGAAGCTGCTTCCTACTTCGATTACGTAATCGGAGCTATGCAGTAGTAGGCAATGCCTGGCTGCTAATATAACTAGTAACAAATTTTTTCAAAAATACACTACTTATCAGTGTTAAACAGTTTAAGACTCGGTAAGATAAGGAAATAAAACTATGCAAGACGCAATTACCTCTGTAATTAATTCGGCTGACGTACAAGGCAGATACCTCGATGGTGCTGCGATGGACAAGCTCAAAAGCTATTTTCAAACTGGTCAATTAAGAGTTCGCGCTGCTAGCGTAATTAGTGCTAATGCAGCTAGCATCGTCAAAGAAGCAGTAGCAAAATCTTTGCTCTATTCTGATGTAACTCGTCCTGGTGGCAACATGTACACTACTCGTCGCTATGCGGCTTGTATTCGTGACCTTGACTACTATCTTCGTTATTCTACTTACGCTATGTTAGCTGGAGATCCCTCCATCCTAGATGAGCGAGTATTAAACGGCTTAAAAGAAACTTATAATTCTCTAGGAGTTCCTGTTTCTTCCACTGTTCAAGCAATTCAAGCGATGAAAGAAGTAACTGCAAGCTTAGTTGGTGCTGATGCTGGCAAAGAAATGGGCGTTTACTTCGACTATATCTGCTCTGGCTTAAGCTAGTTAAGGATCGCGAGACTAATCGTTTAAAATAGCGATTAGACGACCTCAACGGACGCGCCTCTAGGTGCATATCCTTTAAGGCTTCGCTATCGCACAGATTCGGAAGTCTAGAGTGAGTGCTAGTTCCAACCAAGCTTAGTTTTCCGAGCGCTAAGGAAAAGTAAGTTGAGAAGAGATCTAGTATTGACTTCTGACTCCCGAATTTTGGTATTTGGGGAATAGCTAAATCACCAACGACTGATTTTTGGCTTAGCAAAACTTACTACAGAAAAATTTAACTTTTTTTATTTAATCAGGAGAAATTATCTCATGCGTATGTTTAAGGTGACGGCTTGTGTTCCTAGTCAGACCAGAATTCGCACTCAAAGAGAATTGCAAAACACTTTTTTCACTAAACTTGTACCCTACGATAATTGGTTTCGTGAGCAGCAACGCATTATGAAAATGGGCGGTAAAATTATTAAAGTTGAGTTGGCAACAGGTAAGCAAGGTATGAATACAGGCTTATCTTGAGACTACATTTAATTATATTTGAGTCCGAAGGGGTCTAAGCGACCTCTTTTTTGTTGCTCAATCTAGACTTGCAAACTAAACAGTAAATCAAAAAGTTTAATTATCTTTTCCAATTCAGGCTAATCATCTGCTACCTTTAAAAAGCAAAAATACAAACATAAGATTTAATATTAGTGCAAGCTAAAGTTGTTAAACAATATCTTAGTTATTTCATTCCTTTCGTCGCGCCTCAAGTTAGATCTTGGACATGGGAAGCCCGCTTATTAAATTGGCTAACTTGCGTCTGGTTGATTATTGGCTTAGTGACTTTAATGTCTGCTTCCTATCCCGAAGGAATGGTCAACAGTAATGACGGACTATATATTTTAAAACGCCAGATGATTGGGGTAGTGGTAGGTATTATCGGATTTAACCTCGTGTCTCGTCTACCGTTAAACAAAACGGTCAAGATTGCCCCCTTAATGGTGTTAGTTTTATTAATCCTAATTTTTGCCACTTTAATTCCTGGCTTGGGTAAGACAACCATGGGCGCAAGTCGCTGGATTGCCATTGGTCCGTTTTTTTTACAACCATCAGAATTAATCAAGCCCTTTTTAGTGCTGCAAGCTGCTTATATTTTCTCGCGTTGGCAAAAATTAACCAATAAAGTGCGTCTGGTGTGGATAGTGGTATTTATTTTGATCTTAGCGGGAATTCTCAAACAACCCAATCTCAGTACTACAGGATTGTGTGGAATGAGTTTGTGGTTAATCGCTTTAGCAGCAGAATTACCTTGGAGCCAGTTAATAGGTGTCGCCATTGGTGGGGTAAGCGTGGCGAGTTTGAGTGTAGCAATTAATTCCTATCAATTAGATCGGATTACTTCTTTCCTCAATCCCTGGCAAGACTATCAAAATAAAGGATATCAGCTAATCCAAAGTCTACTGGCGATCGCTTCTGGTAGTTTTGGTGGTTCGGGATATGGTCTTTCTCAACAAAAATTATCATTCCTACCAATTCGCTCAACCGACTTTATTTTCGCCGTTTATGCCGAAGAATTTGGTTTTATTGGCTGCTTACTGCTGTTATTGTTAATTGTTGGCTATGGCACTCTGGCCTTAAGAGTTGCAATCAAGTGTAG
>JBDKJC010000213.1:0-6263 GCA_039796815.1 Cyanobacteriota bacterium
CTAACTACGGGTTTTCCCTACCATCTAATGTGCCAATTATTACCGTCAGTCGCAATACGATGGGTTACTGGGGTGAAAAGGCAGCTAATAACTTGATTTACTATTTACCCAACCAAATTAGTGACGAGTTTCGCAATCTCCAGCAAACAAGAGACATCGATATTTTGGTACAGACGCGCAAATCTTCAGAATATCTGATGCAACAGTTAATTCCTGCTTTACAAACTGAACATCAAGTAGAGATTATCGACAATTATGTCCCCGATCTAGCAGCTTTATTTAACCGCAGCAAAATTTATCTTTATGACTCGGCTGAATATTGGGCAACTAGTGGTGTTACCGAAGGCTTCGGCTTACCTCCTCTAGAAGCTTTAGCCTGTGGTTGTCATGTATTTTCTAGCGTTAATCATGGACTAGCAGATTATCTCGATCCTGGATTTAACTGTCATAAGATTGCTGGCTATTCTTTAGAGTATGACCTGAAAAGAATTAGAGAGGTATTGCAACTATCAAACTCAGATCCTGGTTCTTGGTTAGTTGAGTATCGCAGTAAGGATTTAATTGCCAGACTAAAAGTGATTTTAACTGAAATCAATCAATTTTTTGACTATCAACCGCATTTGACCACTAAAATCAAAAATTTAGATTCTCGCCAGATTCAGCAGTTAAAAATTAAACAATTTTGGCATAAACTACAGCGTAAACTAAGACCCAAATAGATCTTAAACATTTAAATATTACTTAACGACTTGTGTGCCAGCCGTAGCAAGCTTTTTGTCTAACCAAGAAGCACCAAAATGTGTTAGAATTTAAAGATAAAATGCGATTATATTAGGCTTTATTGGCTGTAAAAAAGAAGTTTGCCGAGCTTATCAGCCATTAATCCAAATTATTGCATATATTTGGAGTTTTTCAGCGTATGACCACTTCCCAGGAAAGGATTATCCCCACTGATCTAAGTAACGAAATGTCGCGTTCCTATTTGGAATATGCGATGAGCGTAATTGTCGGCAGGGCGTTGCCCGATGCTAGGGATGGTCTAAAACCAGTTCATCGTCGCATTCTTTACGCGATGTATGAACTTGGACTAACCCCAGATCGACCATTTCGTAAATGCGCCCGTGTTGTCGGGGAAGTATTAGGTAAATATCATCCTCATGGTGATACTGCCGTTTATGATGCTTTAGTGAGAATGGCGCAGGATTTCTCGATGAGGAATCCCCTGATCAATGGACATGGTAATTTTGGCTCCATCGATAACGATCCTCCCGCAGCCATGCGTTATACGGAGTGCCGTTTACAAGCTTTGGCAACGGATTCTCTTCTGCGAGATATCGAAGCCGAGACTGTAGATTTTGCCGATAACTTTGATGGTTCGCAACAAGAGCCGATAGTTCTTCCTGCTAGAATTCCCCAATTGCTGCTCAATGGTTCTTCAGGAATTGCCGTAGGGATGGCAACAAATATTCCGCCCCATAATTTAGGAGAGGTGATTGATGGAGCGATCGCCCTAATTCACAATCCCGAGATTAGCGATCTCGATTTGATGCAGTATATCCAAGGACCCGATTTTCCCACAGGAGGACAAATCATCGGTAGAGCTGGCATCAGAGAAGCCTACACAACTGGTCGTGGCTCAATTACCATGCGGGGGGTAGCGGAGATTGAAACTCTGCAACAGCGAGGCAGAGCAGACAAAGAAGCGATTGTTGTTACTCAGCTCCCTTACCAAACCAACAAAGCTTCCCTAATTGAAAAAATTGCCGACTTGGTTAACGACAAGCGGATCGACGGAATTTCGGATATCCGTGATGAAAGCGATCGCACAGGGATGCGAATTGTGATTGAACTCAAACGAGATGCTTATCCTCGGGTAGTGCTGAACAACCTCTATAAGCAAACCGCAGTTCAAAGCAACTTTGGGGCAAATATGTTGGCGTTGGTTAACAACGATCCACAACTGCTAACAATCCGTCGCTTTTTGGAGGTATTTTTAGAATTTCGCGTCGAGGCGATCACCAGAAGAACTCGTTACCAGTTACGTAAAGCCGAGGAAAGAGATCATCTTCTACAGGGTTTATTAATTGCCCTAGAAAATATTGATGCAATTATTAGCTTGATTCGGGGAGCAGCCGATACGGCTACGGCTAAAAACGAATTAGTTGAAGGATTCGGTTTATCTCAAACTCAAGCAGATGCTATCCTACAAATGCAACTACGTCGTTTGACGGCTTTAGAAGCGGAGAAAATTCAGGCAGAACATGAGGATCTCCAAACTCAGATTGCCGATTTCAACGATATTTTGGCGCGTAAAGAGCGGATCGAGGAAATTATTGAGTCGGAACTAACAACAATCAGAAATGTTCACGCTACCCCTCGTCGCACTGAAATTGTTCAGGGAGAAGGAGATTTATTAGATAAAGATCTAATTGCCAATGAGCAGTCAGTTATTTTACTTACCGAACAAGGTTATATCAAGCGGATGCCAGTCAGCGCTTTTGAAGCTCAAAGCCGTGCCACTAGAGGAAAAGCTGCCGCCAAAATGAAGGAAAACGACGGGATTGAACATTTCATGACCTGTTGTGACCACGATACGGTAATGTTTTTTAGCGATCGCGGTGTAGTCTATTCTTTCCCTGCCTATCAAATACCAGCTACTTCTAGAACGGCAAGAGGAATTCCTATTATTCAGATGCTACCTGTTTCTCAATCAGAGAAAATAACCTCGATGATTGGGGTGAGTGAGTTTACTGAAGATGAGTATCTGATCATGTTGACTCGTAAGGGCAATATTAAGAAAACCGCCTTGTCAGCTTTTGCTAATATTCGTTCTAATGGTTTAATTGCCATCTCGTTGCAAGATGAAGATGAACTGCGCTGGGTGCGCTTGGCAACCAATGAAGACAGTGTGATTATCGGTACACGCAAAGGCATGGCAATCCATTTTCAAACCAATAGTCAACAATTGCGTCCTCTCGGGAGATCGACTAAGGGTGTCAAATCGATGAAGCTCAAGGGTGATGATGAGTTAATTAGCATGGATATAATTCCTTCGCAAATTGTAGCGACGATTGATACTAGCGTTGATGATGAGGATGATGATGACAGCGCTGAAGAGTTAATTGATGAAGCAGTAGATCAAGGACCTTGGTTACTGGCGATTACTAAAAATGGTTATGGAAAGAGAGTCCCCATCGGTAAATTTCGCCTGCAAAACCGTGCAGGAATGGGAGTTAGAGCGATCAAATTCAAGTCTCAAGATGACCGACTAGTGGCGATCGATATCGTTAATCCAGAAGATGAACTAATGATCGTCACCAATCGCGGAATTATGATTCGTCAAGCTGTTAAAGCCATTTCCTTACAATCGCGTAATGCCACTGGGGTGAGGGTTCAAAGGTTAGACAAAGATGATGCGATCGCTGCTGTTGCCCCCGTTCCTCCTTTAGAAGAAGGAGAAGAAACCGAAGAATAAACAATTCAGCAGCTCGTAATTAGTCGAAAACATTAGAACTATCAACCATGTATACAGTCAGTTTAATTCGTGCCGAGTCATACGAACTGAAGGAATTGCGATCGCGCATCGAATATCTACTAGAACCGTTGGGGGGAATGGCAGCAATTGTCAAGCCTGGCGATCGCGTATTGCTCAAGCCAAACCTGCTCACGGGTAGTCGTCCCACCAAAGAATGTATTACTCGTCCTGAAATCGTCTACTGTGTTGCTCAACTGGTACAAGCAGCAGGAGGTAAGCCCTTTTTAGGAGATAGTCCTGCTTTTGGTAGTGCTAAGGGAGTTTGTAAGGCTAATGGTTATCTACCTTTATGCGCCGAATTAGACCTACCAATTGTGGAATTTAAAGGACAGCGTTATGCTACTGAAAACGAGAATTTTCAGCATTTACGTTTATCCAAAGAAGCGTTGGCTGCCGATGTGGTGATTAATTTGCCTAAAGTTAAATCTCATATGCAGTTAACCATGACTCTGGGAGTTAAAAATCTCTTTGGCTGCGTCCCTGGCAAAATGAAGGCTTGGTGGCATATGGAAGCGGGTAAAGATGCCGAACGTTTTGGCGAAATGATCGTCGAAACAGCAAAGGCGATCGCCCCCAATTTAACCATTATTGACGGTATTATTGGTCATGAGGGGAATGGTCCTAGTGGAGGTGAACCCAGACAGTTAGGAGTTTTGGGTGCTTCTACTGACGTATTTGCTCTAGACCGTGCCATGATCGATATCCTGAACGTCGATCCTGCTACTGTGCCAACTCTAGTTGCTCAATTCCAACAGGGACACTGTACGGAACTAGCTGAAATTGAGTTCCCTTACTGCAAGCCTGCGGATTTACAGGTAGCTGATTGGAAGTTACCCGATGCTTTAATGCCAATTGATTTTGGGCTGCCTCGTGTCTTGCGATCGACCTTTAAAAACTTTTATATTCGCTTTATCAAAGAGCCAATGAAAACCTATGGCAAAAATTAATGACTAGGAAGATTGCGAATTAAAAAGATTGTGTGAGTGGAGTTGTTTGGTGAAAAAAATTTTGCTGACGGGTGGAGGTTCTGCTGGTCACATTACCGTTAATCTTGCTTTGATACCTTTGTTTATTCAAGCAGGATGGTCAGTTATTTATGTTGGTTCAATTAATGGAATTGAACGAGAATTAATCTCTAGCATTCAAGAAGTTACTTATTATGCAATTTCCACAGGCAAACTAAGACGATATTTCGATCCCCAAAATTTTACAGATATTTTCCAAGTTATTAGAGGAATCATCCAGTCATACAAAATTATTCAAGCAGAAAAGCCTCAAATTGTTTTTTCCAAAGGCGGTTTTGTCTCTGTTCCTGTGGTGCTGGGAAGCTTTCTCAACAAAATACCAGTCGTCGTTCATGAGTCCGATCTAACACCAGGATTAGCCAACAGGATAACTTTACGTTTTGCTCAAAAAATCTGCACGACTTTTCCTGATACTATTAATAAACTTCCGTCAAAAAAAGGTGAATTTATTGGGGCAATAATACGTCCAGAATTAAAACAAGGAGATTCGGCAAAAGGTCGCGATTTTTGTGGTTTCGACTCTGTAAAACCGATAATTATGATCGTTGGCGGTAGCTTAGGATCTGTACGTATTAATCAAGTATTGCGTTCGATACTCGATCCCTTATTAGCAAAATATCAAGTCATACACATTTGCGGTAAAGGCAATCTAGTTAAGGAGTTAAATTATCCAGGTTATCAGCAATTTGAATATGTAAATCAAGAACTGCCAGATTTGATGTCACTGGCGGATTTAGTTATTTCGCGTGCGGGTTCCAATTTTATCTTTGAGTTTTTGGCTTTAAGAAAACCCATGATTTTGATTCCTTTATCGCCAAAATCTAGTCGTGGCGATCAGATTGAGAATGCTCAAGCTTTTGCCAGACAAGGATTTGCTGAAGTTATTTTAGAAGAGAGTTTAACTGCAAATTTACTACTAGAGTTGGTTAATTCGGTATTCATTAACCGAGAAAAATATGTTGCTCAAATGAAAACCTGGAGTAGTGAACGATCTTTAGATAAATTATTTACTTTAGTTACCGACCAAGCATTATCAATGAGCAGTGAACATTAAACATTGAACATTGAACAAAGATTTAGCTTAATGACGAGCCGAAGATTACCGCTATTCATCTTAATAACTCCTAAAAAACAAATTAAGCACAAGTTTTTTAGCCATTTAGCCATTAATTGTATTATCTGACGCTATGGCAGTGATTAGGGTGTAGATATAACAACACCCTATAAAACTAAGTTGATAAATCTACTAAAATTTGCCCATCTTCCACCTTAGTGGAAAAAACACCCAAGGTTTTTTCTGGGGAAATTTTCCCAAATAAACCACCGACTACTGGCGGAAAGGGACACCAGGTTTTTACGTTACCAGTAGCTAGATCGAACTGGCTACGATGGAAAGGACAGACAAGTGCGCCATCGGCAGTAACTTTTGCTTTCTTCAAAGGCAGTTTCATGTGAGGACAAATACTATCTACTGCATAAATATTTCCTGCTTCATTGAGAAGTAAAAGCGATCGCTCCTCTAACTTAACTACCTGTCTTGTACCTGTCCCTAGAGCATCTACTGCTAAAACTTTTGTCCAAACCATAATCAATTACTCCAATTTTAATCATCGATTTATAATCTGAATTCATTATTCAGGAGTTTGTCAACTAAATAATTTTCCGATTAAAAAATATGTACTGTAGCGATCGCTTGAGATGAT
>JBDKJC010000214.1:0-6262 GCA_039796815.1 Cyanobacteriota bacterium
ATCACTGGGTTGAGCCTGATATGAATCTTGAGATTCTAATTCAATCACTAAAACATTAGAATGAAGATTTTCTTGATTAGTACTAGGATCGTCGTACTTCAGCTGAACCGCTGCAATTTTATGTATGCCTGAAGACAACTGATTAAGATAAAAATTAATTAAAATTACCCGTGGTCGGTCTATCATTAGATCTCCCAAGCGAACCGTAAAATAATTACCTTCTAACTGAATTGGTAGTTCAATTGTTTCAGGGGCTACCTGTGCCACTGGCTTTAATTCAGCCAGACGAACTTTAGGCATTAACTCCACCGTTAAAGAACTGTTGGTTAAACCGACAGACTGAGCGCGGGTAAACAGACGCTCAAACTCAGTCAGTGCTTGGTTTGGCTTTTCAATATAGACGAGAGTTCCTTGCGCTGAGTCGGCAATTTGTTCCAAAATATTCTGGTTCCAATGCTCACCAAAACCTAAAGTATCAATGGTTACGTTATATTCAGCAGCTAGTTCAGCCAGTTTAAGACAGCGATTATTATCACCGTGTTCATTTTCCCCATCTGTTAATAAAAAGATGCGAGAGACACAGTGCAGGTTTTGGGCTGCTACTTCCTTTAGTCCTAAGCGTAATCCTTCATCAATAGCAGTTCCTCCATCAGCCACCATCAGCCGAATTTTCTGTTTAATTGGCTCAATATTCGTTACCTTTTGGTTTGGCACAATCACCTTTGCCCGATGATCGAACGTCACTACGCTAATGCGATCGTTGGGTTTAAGTTTTTCGATCAGATTAATAGCAGCTTCTTTAACCATTTCCAATGGTTTTTCTGACATTGAACCACTGCGATCTAAAACTAAGCAGAGATTTAGAGGTAGTTCACTTATCTGGTCATCAGGAATTGCGGAAATTGCCAGAGAAAGTTGACGCTGACTACTATTTAACCGAGCATCAATTTTGGCATCACTAAGGTAAGACTGTAAACCGACTCTCATAGCTGTAAATGAATATATAACTTATGATTCTATAATATGACTCGATCATCAAGATTTATGTTTGTTTCGGCTGCTGATAACAACTTGAGAATTATCTCTAAGTCTTCAGAAGCAAGGATGGTCGAGAGTTTGACCTCGCTAAGGCAATCCGAGTTAAATATCATTGCCATGATTGCCAAATAAAAAAGGGGTATCAATACCCCTAAAAACTTTAATCATTAATAGCTCAAATTGAATTAATTAATCAATACTGATGGAAGTAGGTGCAGTACCAGCAGGAGGAAGACTAGAACCTCGGCGGAAGTCTGCATAAAGGCGATCGCGCCAAGCAAAGAAAGGTTCAAACGTAATATTATCAGCTAATCCTGGAATACCTTTTCCTTTAAGGGGATCGGGAATATCCAGATAAGAACCTGCGGGGAATTTTAAGTAAATACTTAGTCCCGCTACAGCGAGATCGGCTAAAGTTGGCGTATCACCTGTTAAATAAGGTTGATTTTGCAAAATTAAGCATAAAGCTTCTAAATCTTGAGTTAAGCTTTTTTTGGCTTCCTTAACAGCATCTCCACCAAAGCCAACCCCTGTTCCTAATACCTCTAAAACCTCCCCAGGAATAGCTCCTATAGCAGTTTTAACTATATCAGGGGTGTTAGCTGGTAACAAAGAAGTCCGAAAATTCTGATTTTGATTTAAAGCACCGATAAAAGCCTTACGCGCCTTTAAACCAATCGAAACATCTGCCCATTCTTCCATTAGTAAACACTGTCCCTTTGCCAAGGAATCTGTAGGTAAGATTGGGCGTTCAGGATACTTGCGTTCCAAATACAAAGCAATTTCTGTAGAGTCAGAAACATAAGTACCTCCGTCTTTAAGAACTGGGACTTGCCGACTGCCTGACTTTTGCATCAGTTCAATCTGACCCACTCCAGGAGTAACTTCGATTTTACGATACTCTAACTGTTTGTAATCTAAAATTAGACGGACTTTTTCGGCATAGTGAGACAACTCAAATTGATATAGTTCTAACATTAAAACTCCTTATAATCAGATCGACTCTCTCGATCCTTAATTTACCTTGTTCTAACAATTGAGGACATCTTTCTCAAGTCTAGGCATTTTGACTTAAATTAGCGAAAAATCCTCTAGTTATCTTTAGATAATTGAAATAATATTGAACTATCACAGACACTTCATTCTAAGCTAGCAGCTATTAGCGAATTATAACGATGCCCATTCCTCAAATTTCTACCATTGATTTACTAAAGTTAGCTTCTGGTGATGTGTTATCCCTACAGATCTATAAATTTAAAGGCGATTACCCTAAAAGACTCCTAAAGGATACCGCTTCGCATATAGCTACGCGTCGCGCGACGCGTAGCCTTACGGATCGCCCAGGCAAAAAGGCTTATATTCAAGCAAACCTCCACGGAGCGGAAATTGTCGGTAATGCGGTCATTCAGCAACTAATTGAATATTTAACGGCTTTAGATGCTGACCAGTTAACAGGAGAAATTTGGTTAGTACCTGTATGTAATCCTCTGGGAGTTAATCAGCGATCGCATTTTTTCTCTACAGGTCGGTTTAATAGCTATGATGGCAAAAACTGGAATCGTATTTTTTGGGACTATGAGCCAGAAGCAGCAGATTTGACCAAGTTTGCTCAGTCTCAGCTAAATAAACCCCCAGCAGAAATTCGTCGTAATTATCTAGCGATTATTAAACAAGCTTGGACAGAAGAATTAAAGCGGATTAACCTACCCCGTAGCGTTCCCCTCAGCCGACAATATCGCTATCAGCTACAGTCTTTATGTTTGGATGCCGATTATGTAATTGATATTCATAGTTCCAGTAATCAGGCGATCGACTATACTTTTGGTTTTCGAGAAAGAACTGAAAGCTTTAAATATCTCTTGCTGGAATATGGCGTATTGATGGATGAGTATGACGGTGATGCTTTTGATGAGGCATTTCTTAAGCCTTGGCTAGCTTTAGAACGAAAATTAGCTAACTTAGGTCAAAAAATTCAGTTTGATATTGAAGCCTGGACTTTAGAATTAGGTGGAGGCATGGTCATGAATCCCGATTCCGTTGTTAAAGGATTAACGGGAATTAAAAACTACCTCGCCTATAAACAAATGTTGCCTGGAATCGTCAACAAGACAGAAACCACCTTAGTATCAAAACAGAACATAAATAGTTACTACGCCCCGACAGGGGGAATGATCCAGTCTAGATTACCCTTGGCAGCTAAAGTAGAGCCTGGAGAACAAATTTACCAGTTGCTCAGTTTTAACAAGCAGGGAACTACTCCCGAAATTATTAACGTTCAGGCGGAAACTTCAGGAATAGTCTTTGATATCTCGACTAACCAATGTGTTAATCAAGGAGAATACGTAATGGACATTCTCGATTGCTAACTTACCTCAATCTGTCATAGCTTGGAGTACAATTCTTTAACTCCCTAACTCCCTAACTCCCTAACTCCCTAAACCCCTTCATGGATTCCTCAGAAAATATCGATAGCTTAGTTCCGACAATTCCCATCGCCCCACCAGATTTCAAATCGGGTTTTATTGCCATTGTCGGCAGACCAAATGTGGGCAAGTCCACTTTAATGAATCATTTGATTGGACAAAAAATTGCCATTACTTCACCTGTGGCGCAAACTACCCGCAACCGTTTACGAGGAATCTTAAGCACCTCTGAAGCGCAAATTATTTTTGTGGATACTCCTGGGATTCATAAACCCCACCATGAATTAGGCAAGGTATTGGTACAAAACGCCAAAACAGCGATTGAGTCGGTAGACCTAGTCTTGTTTGTTGTAGATGCTTCTAGTGAGGCAGGAACAGGCGATCGCTTTATTTTTGAGATCCTCAAACGGATTAATACTCCCGTAGTGCTGGGCTTAAATAAAGTTGACCTCCAGCCAAGCAACTGTCAATTTATTGATGATACCTATGCCGAGCTAATTGCTGATACTCACTGGTCTACAGTTAAGTTTTCGGCTACTACAGGCAGAGGAACTCCAGACTTACAGCAGACTTTGATTCAACAGCTAGAAACTGGGCCTTATTACTATCCTCCAGATTTAGTTACAGATCAGCCAGAACGCTTTATCATTGCGGAGTTAATTAGGGAACAAATCTTACTCCACACCCGCCAGGAAATTCCTCATTCGGTAGCCATCACCATTGAGAAAATTGTCGAGTTGCCTAAAATAACCAAGGTGAATGCTGCCATTAATATTGAACGTAGTTCGCAAAAAGGAATTTTAATTGGTAAGCAAGGTATCATGCTCAAAACCATTGGTACAGAAGCACGAAAGCAGATTCAAAAGTTGATTGCAGGCAAGGTTCATTTAGAATTGTTTGTTAAAGTTGAACCCAAATGGCGACAGTCAAGGTTACGCTTGGCGGAGTTTGGCTATCAGGTTGAAGAGTAGTTTCATTGATCATTTAACATTGAGCATTAAACATTTATACGCTACACATTGTGATGATTGAAAAAGAGCAAAAGATTCAAGTTAAAGTTAAATTGTTTGCAGTCTATCAAGAGGCGTTTGGCACACCAGAACTAGATCTGAAGTTATTACCAGAGACAACTGTAGAGCAGGTTTTAGCATCTTTAATTGGACAACAACCCAAGCTAGCTAAGTGGCGAGATGTTACTCGTTTTGGAATCAATTTGCAGTTTGTCGAATCGGCTACCGCACTACAAGATGGCGATGAACTAGTTTTGATTCCTCCTGTCAGCGGAGGCTGAAAAACAGTTCTCCAATTTCCCGATCTTAACTCTGTAATTAATTTTGCCTGACTACTTCTAAAAAATGGCGATCGCTTGCTGAATTTTGGCAATTTTCCGCTCCTTAGTCAGATCCGAATTAATCTTTGTCGAGTAATTGTTTGGCTCTGGAGTAAATATTTTTTATTTGGGATTTTTAGATACAGAAAAGCCCAACTTCATAATATAAGATCGTAAAATTGTCCTTTGTTACTCATTCAATTACTCAAAAATAACTAATAAAAATTAGATGTATATTAGTTATTATGTACTTATTAAAATTATTGAGTTTTATTTTTTTACTCAAGGTTTAGCGACAACCCTTCTCATTCACAGGCTTTCTTTATAGATGTTAGTCCAAAACTATACCTATTAATCAAAAACAAAATATAAAAATTGCTGTCTGCATTCAGGAAAAATATTTTTTAATGATTTCTATCTTTAGAAAGATGGTTTTTTTAATAGTTAACAGATACTCTGAAAATAACAATAGCGAAGTGCGACGCAGAGTCAAATAATTGATTAATTAAATCAAATAAAATAAACTTGATTATCTAGTATTATCTAGCCAAAAAAAAGATAGTGCATTAACCATTTTTAATTGAAATTGCTACAAAATTTTAGGAGTTCTGGAGATGAAAATTGCTCAAATTGCCCCTCTTTGCGAACGAGTACCACCTCCTGCTTATGGCGGTACGGAAATTGTAGTTAGCCTGTTAACAGACGAATTGGTGCGTCGAGGTCATGAAGTGACTCTTTTTGCTTCGGCAGATTCCCAAACTTTAGCCCATTTAGAGCCTTCTTGTCCCCAAGCTCTACGTATGCTCGGAGCAAGTCCAGCAGAAATTTCAGTTTATCAAAGCCGACAGCTAGATCGAGTTTTTGCCCAAGCTGCGGAGTTCGATTTGATTCACTCTCACATAGGAGAATTGGTATTTCCCTATGCGAACCTAGTGGAAACGCCAACGCTACATACAGTTCATGGTATTATTCCCCCTCATATCGAACAGCTGTGGCTCAATGCTCGGCATCAAAATTTTATTAGTATTTCTCATTCACAAAGACGCAACGATCTTCAATTAAACTATGTCGATACTGTTTATAATGGTATTGATACGAGGCGATATCCTTTCTATGCCCAACCCGATAATCCTCCCTATTTAGCTTTTTTAGGTCGAATGTCACCAGAAAAAGGCCCACACCTAGCAATTGAAATCGCTAAACGCACTGGCTGGAATTTAAAGATGGCTGGGAAAATAGATCCTGTAGATCGTCGCTTTTTTGAAGAGGAAATTGAACCCCTAATTGATGGTGAACAGATTGAATTTTTAGGCGAAGCCAATCACCAGCAAAAATGCCCCCTCATGGGTGGTGCGGTAGCAACCCTATTTCCGATTACTTGGAATGAACCTTTTGGTTTAGTGATGGCAGAATCGATGGCAGTCGGTACACCTTTGATAGCTATGGCGATGGGTTCGACTCCAGAAGTAAT
>JBDKJC010000215.1:0-6249 GCA_039796815.1 Cyanobacteriota bacterium
GACCCCGAATGGGAAGATTGACCGCCGTGCTTTACCCGTACCTGATCTAGAGCAACAATTGACAGTCAGTTTTGTAGCACCGCGAACACAGATTGAGGAAATGCTTGCCCAAATGTGGGCAGATGTATTGAGCATTGAACGAGTAGGAATCTACGATAACTTCTTTGAGCTTGGTGGACATTCTCTTTTTGCCACCCAAGTGATGTCGAGAATTCGCGAATTATTTCAAATAGAATTGCCATTGCAGAGTTTATTCGAAGCGGCTACTGTTTCTGAATTAGCCGATCTAGCTGAGGAAAAACTTATTGAGAAAATCGAAAAATTATCAGAAGAAGATTTGTAATTTTCAAGATCGCCAAGGTAAGTTTAAAAAAAATTTAAAATATAACGAGATTCAAAATGTTGAAAAAAGAAGAGCTAAAAAAAAGAAAGTCTAATTTATCGCCTGCAAAACAAGCTTTATTGGAAAAGTGGCAGCGAGGAGAAAACAAAAGTGTATCTTCTTTAATCTCTCAGCGTCCAAATCCAAGTTCATCTCCTCTCTCATTTGCCCAACAGAGACTATGGTTTCTCAACCAGTTAGAGCCAGAGAGTGGAGTATACAATATCTCCGCTGCCGTAAGAATTGAAGGTCAGTTAAATCCAGAAATTCTGGCACAAAGCTTCAGCGAGATTATTCGTCGTCATGAAGTTTTACGCACTAATTTTGTCAAACAAGACGACGAAGACGGGGCAGCAGTACAAATAATTCATCCTCCCAGCGATTGGCAAATGAGCATCACTGACTTGCAAGCTCTGCCAATCAGTGAACGGGAAGCGGAAATTAAGCGTTTAGTCATCGCTGAAGCTGCCAAGCCATTTAACTTAGCAACAGACCAGTTAATCCGTGGAACATTATTACTAGTCTCAGAGCGCGAACATGTGTTGTTGCTGACGATGCATCATATTGTCTCTGATGGTTGGTCAATGGGAATTTTGATCCAAGAGATTACTACTCTTTATTCGGCATTTATAGAAGGAAAACCATCACCTCTATCTGAGTTAGCAATTCAGTATGCCGACTTTGCCGTCTGGCAAAGGGAATGGCTGACAGGAGAAGAACTACAAAATCAATTAAGCTACTGGCAAAAACAATTGGTAGGGGCAGCACCCCGACTAGAATTACCCACCGACCGACCTCGTCCAGCAGTGCAGACTTTCCAGGGGGCGCATCAATCTTTTAGAATTCCCCTGGAACTGACAAAGGGACTGACTACTCTAAGTCAGCTTGAAGGTACGACTCTGTTTATGACTTTATTAGCAGCCTTCCAAACTTTGCTTTATCGCTACACGGGACAGACAGATATCTCAGTAGGTTCATCCATTGCCAATCGCAATCATGAGGAAATTGAGGGGTTGATTGGCTTTTTTGTCAACACTTTAGTACTACGAACTCAATTAGAGAATCATCCCAGCTTCAGAGAGTTATTGCAACAGGTGCGAGAAGTCTCGTTAGGCGCTTATGCACATCAAGACCTGCCATTTGAGATGTTAGTTGAGCAATTACAGCCAGAGAGAAACTTAAGCCATAATTCTCTATTTCAAGTGAGATTTGTCTTACAGAATGCACCGACCTCAGAATTAGAGTTTGGGGAGCTAACTTTGAGTGAATTACCCGTAGACAATAATACTGCCAAGTTTGATTTAACTTTATCTTTACATGAGACTGAAGATGGATTGCGAGGGAATTGGGAATATAATACTCACCTGTTTGATGAGCAGACGATCAGTAGAATGGCAGGGCATTTTCACACCTTGTTAGAGGGGATTGTCGCGAATCCTGAACAAAAAGTCTCAGAATTACCGATCTTGAGTGAAGTTGAACGCCATCAATTGCTCTTTGATTGGAACAACACGTCGACTGAATATCCGCTCAATAAGTGTATTCACACCTTGTTTGAGGAGCAAGTAGAACGGACACCAGAGGCGGTGGCTGTAGTGTTGGAAAATCAGCAATTGACCTATAGGGAATTAAACCATCGCGCCAATCAACTGGCACATTATCTTCAGACACAGGGAGTAGGAGTAGAGACACTAGTAGGCATTTGTGTAGAACGCTCTTTAGAAATGGTAGTGGGATTGTTGGGTATTCTCAAAGCAGGTGGAGCTTATGTACCACTAGACCCTAACTATCCTAAAGAACGCTTAGCTTACATGATCGCTGATGCTCAAATTTCGCTGTTATTGACTCAGCAGCAATTCGTGGATGAATTTCGTAACTTGCAAGCAGCAACCATTTGCTTAGACACAGACTGGAGTTCTAAGATAGCTACATGTGATGAATCAGTACTTGTCAGCGAGACAGCTTCAGAGAATTTGGCTTATGTCATATATACTTCAGGGTCAACAGGTAACCCAAAAGGGGTGATGATTGAGCATCGGCAGCTGTCTGATTATTTTAATAGCATTCAAACAGTACTAGATCTCCCTTTAGGTGCTAATTATGCGACAGTTTCTACCATAGCAGCAGACTTGGGTAATACTGTTATCTTCGCCTCATTGTGCAGTGGCGGATGTCTGCACATAATCTCGAACGAGCGAATTACTAATACCAAAGAGCTTGCCGATTACTTCAAGGATAATTCAATCGATTGTCTCAAGATTGTTCCCTCACATCTAAAGGCATTGTTAACATCAGAGGCTAGCTCGCAAATTTTGCCACGTCAGCGTTTAGTTCTTGGTGGAGAATCAAGTAGTTGGGAGTTAATCGAGCAAGTTCGACAACTAGCTCCAGAATGTAAAATTATCAATCACTACGGACCAACTGAAGCTACGGTAGGGGTTCTTACTAACGAAGTCGAAAGAGTACCTGATACTCGACAATCATCAACTGTTCCCATCGGTCGTCCTCTGGCCAACACTCAAATTTATATACTCGACTCGAACAAACAGCCAGTTCCAATTGGTGTACCTGGAGAATTACATATTGGTGGAGATGGATTAGCCAGAGGCTATCTTAATCGTCCTGAACTGACAGCAGAGAAATTCATCCCTAACCCTTTTAGTGATGATTCGCAAGCCCGAGTTTACAAGACAGGAGATAAAGCACGTTACTTGAGCGACGGCAATATTGAATATCTTGGTCGCCTTGACAACCAGGTGAAAATCAGAGGCTTTCGGATTGAGATGGGAGAGGTTGAAGCAGTGCTAAGCCAATACCCCAACGTTAAGCAGACAAAAGTGATTGCCAGGGAAGATAATACTCCAGGCGAGCAAAGATTAGTAGCTTATCTAGTGGTCAATGTGGAGCAGAATCCGAGTACTAGAGAGTTACGACAATTTTTGAAGCCAAAGTTGCCAGATTATATGATGCCGGCTGCTTTCGTTTACTTGGATACACTCCCCTTGACCCCGAATGGGAAGATTGACCGCCGTGCTTTACCCGTACCTGATCTAGAGCAACAATTGACAGTCAGTTTTGTAGCACCGCGAACACAGGTTGAGGAAATGCTTGCCCAAATGTGGGCAGATGTATTGAGCATTGAACGAGTAGGAATCTACGATAACTTCTTTGAGCTTGGTGGACATTCTCTTTTAGCCACTATACTGGTGTCGAGGATTAGAAAGGTTTTCCAAGTAGAATTGCCATTGCAGAGCTTATTCGAAGCGGCGACTGTTGCCGAATTAAGCCAGCAAATTAAAAAACAGCAAAGAGAAGGGATGGAATCAACTATTCCACCACTACAAGTAGTTGAGCGAGATGAAAAAATACCTCTCTCATTTGCCCAACAGAGACTATGGTTTCTCGACCAGTTAGAGCCAGAGAGTGGAGTATATAATATCTCCGCTGCCATAAGAATCGAAGGTCAGTTAAATCAAGAAGTTTTGGCACAAAGCTTCAGCGAGATTATTCGTCGTCATGAAGTTTTACGCACTAATTTTGTCAAACAAGACGAGGAAGCAGTACAAATAATTCATCCCCCTAGTGATTGGCAAATGAACATCACGGACTTGCAAGCTCTGCCAATCAGTGAACGGGAAGCTGAAATTAAGCGTTTAGCCATCGCGGAAGCTGCCAAGCCATTTAACTTAGCAACAGACCAGTTAGTCCGTGGAACATTATTACTAGTCTCAGAGCGCGAACACGTCTTGTTGCTGACGATGCATCATATTGTCTCTGATGGTTGGTCAATGGGAGTCTTAATTAAAGAAATGACCACCCTCTACTCAGCATTTGCTCAAGGAAAACCATCACCTCTATCTAAGTTAGCAATTCAGTATGCCGACTTTGCCGTCTGGCAAAGAAAATGGCTTACAGGAGAAGAACTGCAAAATCAATTAAGCTACTGGCAAAAACAATTGGCAGGGGCAGCACCCCGACTTGAATTACCCACCGACTACCCTCGCCCAGCAGTGCAGACTTTCCAGGGGGCGAATCAATCTTTTAGTATTCCCCTGGAACTGACAAAAGGGCTGACTACTCTAAGTCAACTTGAAGGTACTACTCTGTTTATGACTTTGTTAGCAGCCTTCCAAACTTTGCTTTATCGCTACACGGGGCAGACAGATATCTCAGTAGGTTCACCCATTGCCAATCGCAATCATGAGGAAATTGAGGGATTGATTGGCTTTTTTGTCAATACCTTAGTATTGCGCACTCAATTAGAGAATCATCCCAGCTTCAGAGAGTTATTGCAACAGGTGCGAGAAGTCTCGTTAGGCGCTTATGCACATCAAGACCTGCCATTTGAGATGTTAGTTGAGCAATTACAGCCAGAGCGAAACTTAAGCCATACTCCTCTATTTCAAGTGCTGTTTGTCTTACAGAATGCACCGACCTCAGAATTAGAGTTTGAGGAGCTAACTTTGAGTGAATTGCCCATAGACAATAATACTGCCAAGTTTGATTTAACTTTATCTTTACATGAGACTGAAGATGGATTGCGAGGAAATTGGGAATATAACACTTACCTGTTTGACGAGCAAACTATCAGTAGAATGGCAGGGCATTTTCACACCTTGTTGTCGGCAATTGTCGCAAATCCCGAACAAAAAGTCTCAGAATTACCGCTCTTGACAGAGATTGAGCAACAGCAATTGCTCTTTGATTGGAACAACACGTCGACTGAATATCCGCTCAATAAGTGTATTCACACCTTGTTTGAGGAGCAAGTAGAACGGACACCAGAGGCGGTGGCTGTAGTGTTGGAAAATCAGCAATTGACCTATAGAGAATTAAACCATCGCGCCAATCAATTGGCACACTATTTGAAGACACAGGGGGTAGGAGTAGAGACACTAGTAGGCATTTGTGTAGAACGCTCCTTAGAAATGGTAATAGGTCTATTGGGAGTGCTTAAAGCTGGGGGAGCTTATGTACCTCTAGATCCCAATTATCCTTCCGAACGCTTAGCTTACATGATCGCTGATGCTCAAATTTCGCTGTTATTGACTCAGCAGAAGCTACAAGAAAATCTCATAAATTGTCAAGTTAATGTTGTCCACATCGACACTGACTGGGAGAAAATAGCTAAAGAAGTCAATAATAATCCCGACACTCAAGGAAAATCAGAAAATCCAGCTTATGCCATTTACACTTCTGGTTCTACTGGTAAACCAAAGGGAGTGATGATCGAACATAAATCGGCAGTCAACTTAGTCAATGCTCTCAATCAAGCTGTTTACAATAATCATCATTCGCCCCTAAATATCAGTCTGAATGCTTCTTTATGCTTTGATAGTTCAGTCAAGCAGGTTCTTCAGTTACTCAACGGACATACTCTGTATATCGTTTCTGAAGAAGCAAGACATGATGTCAATGAATTGTTATCCTTCATTAAAAATAATGCACTCGATGTATTAGACTGTACTCCTTCATACTTAAAGCTTTTGCTAGCTGCTGGCTCGAATCAGACACCAGAATTAATTTTAATTGGTGGAGAAGCTATAGACAGCGATACCTGGAAGCTTTTAATTAACAACACTCAAACCAGTTTTTATAATGTCTATGGTCCAACAGAATGTACGGTCAATGCCGCCATATGTCGTATAGCACCCACACACAAACAACCTACAATTGGTCTTCCTATTGCTAATACACAAATATACATCCTCGACTCACAAATGCAGCCAGTACCGATTGGTGTTCCTGGAGAACTACATATCGGTGGAGATGGATTAGCCAGAGGCTATCTCAATCGTCCTGAACTGACGGCAGAAAAATTCATCCCCAACCCTTTCAGTGAGGAGCCACAAGGCAGACTTTACAAG
>JBDKJC010000216.1:0-6214 GCA_039796815.1 Cyanobacteriota bacterium
GTCAAGAAATTTTGGGGTTTAGATGACAAAAGTATTTTATTAGTAGCTGATAGTAGAGGCGGAAACCTACTAGCTTTTAGCATTGGTGACGATGTATATGAATTACTGCCTCGTAATTTTTGGATTGAGCTACAAACTCGTTTTGGCAATATGTATTATATTCGCGAACATGGTGAAAATAACGCTATTGTCGAAGCCTTAGAGTCAGTCCAAGGATGTTTGCTGAAAAATGGTTGTAATGCTGTACCTGGGTTACCTCAAGAGCAATGGATTTTGACTTTAATCAGTTCGATTGTCGGTGGGGTGATCTTGGGTGTGGCGGTTATTCCGCGTAACCAAGATCAGGTAATTGCTTGGCAGTGGGGTCTAATTATGTCTCCACTATGGGGAATTCTGTTTATTGCTTTTGGCATGGGCCCTGTGGTGATTCGTACTCCTGAATTTTTACCTTTATTCCGTAACATTATTGGGTTTATGTTGGGTGCAGTTGTGGCTTTCTTGTCACCTTCTTTTATGAACACTTCTACCTCAGATTCAGAAACATAGCGAACTAAGCTATTGTTAGGCGATCGCCAAAAATCATCAGGCGATCGCTAATGATCTAGAATAGAGTAAATACTATTTTCCTCAATCTTGTTTTTTAGGCAAAAAATATTTCTAGACTCTTCTTTCTAGCCACTCTTTTCCGCCAGGTAAATTAATAAAGTGCTTTCTCACCACAGACAATAAATCCTGAGCAGAATATTGATAAGTCAAATCAATTAAAGACAATGCTATTTCGGTAATTTGCTTTTGATTAACGATTTCTTCTAGTTGAATAGGTGTATAAACGCCACCACTTACTTCTATACTGGCTTCAAGAATTGCTACTTCCAAAGCTTCTGCTAAATATTCAGACCAGTCATTTTGTGGAATATAATAAGATTTTTTATTATCTTTTAAATTTAGCTTTTTGATTTGTCTAATGGAATCGGCGATCGAAGCTGCCCAAGAATTAGTTAAACGTTTTTCTACTTTATTTTTGATTAAATGAATCAATAAGCGCACGAGGAAAGACTCAAGATTACGTAAAATTGCCTGTTTACCCATTCCTTCTAGTTCATCAACAATATCTAACGCATCTTGATAGCGCCCTTCAACTATACTTTGCCTAAGATCGATTAATTCTTGAACCATAGTATTTAGATCTATTATTTATTTATCATTTTAATCTTTGGTTTTGCTCGCTCATTGCTGATTAATTTTGTAATTTGAGCAAGATTTTTTGTACCTGTTGATAAAAGCTATCTTGGCGATCGTATTGGGTTTTTAACTCATTAAAGCGGCTGATACTCAAATTATGTCGCTGGACGATTTGTCGCGACTGGGTACAGTAACGATTGGCAATATCCTTGACTTCGGGTTTGAGGTTATTCAAGGTCGATCGCCGATCGCAAACAATATTTGGTGGAGTTTCGTTGAGCAAGTTTTTAATTTCTTGGTAAACTTCTCTTCTGAGTAGCTCTACTTCGTAACCCGCTCTGGCATAGCTTTCGGTTTCTGCGGAAGTGAATTGTTGTGCGTAGGCATTGTTAGCGAGGGAAGCGGTAACTAAAGGCTCTAAATCAGAAGATCTTAGTGATATTTGAGGAGTCATACCCAGCATGATGCCAAGAGATGCCAAAATACTGCTGCTGAACAGACGAACACATAGTTGGTTTAATTTAGGTACAGTGAAATCAACGTTTAACATTATCAATAATAATTATTCAGATCGACATATTGCTACCTACATGGAGTTGATTTAAGGACAATAAGTTCCTGTTTTTGGCTGATTTAGCGAAAAATTTACCTAAAGTGCGTTAAGGAATTGATTAGCGATGAGGCGAAGCCTCCGCTATATGCCATAAAGGATTTACTAAAGTACTAGCTTCCCTAAAGGACTAGCTCCTTACGTCGCGTCGCGCGTCGCCCTTCGGTCACAGAGCGGTATGCTTCGCGTCGTCCTTTAGGACGCGATCGCGATTTTTCTCGTTTATTATTTGGAGAAACTCAAGTTTAAATATTTTTAAATAGTTTCAAATTTGGCTTAAAATGACAATCAAATTAGAGGAGATCGCCATTCAGGATTGGTCTAAGGTTTATGATTTGGCCAACATTTACCGCTAACAAGAACAATGGCAAGCAGCAGCGATCGCTTTGCAACGGACATACGATCTCGTTTACCTAAGAATTACATAGTTCGTGGTATCTTGACCTAATATTTGAAATGGATAACGAAGTGTATACTACAAGAGTACATCTGAAGGTGTTCTAAAGGACGACGCGAAGCTAGTGGTTTACCATACCGCTCCGTGAGCGAAGGGCGACGCGCGACGCGACGTAAGGAGCTAGTCCTTTAGGGAAGCTAGTACTTTAGTAAATCCTTTAGGGCATATACTCTTTAGGGTCGTGTCGTCCTGTAGGATAAATTTGAGCAATTTAATTAGGGTCGATTAGTGTCGCAGCAAAGTTATAACAATTCGCGAAGTAAAGACCGAGATTACTTCGATACAGATCATCTAGAAGGTAATTTAAAACGGCAATCAGTTCGTGGTGGTGCTGTAACGATCGCGGCTCAAGCCAGTAAATTTGCGATCAAACTGGGTTCTACCGCAATATTAGCTCGCTTACTTGTTCCCGAAGATTATGGTCTGATTGGCATGGCAACTGTCATTATTGGCTTTGTGGAATATTTCAAGGATTTGGGCTTATCAGCAGCGACGATCCAACAGGCTAAAATTAATCACCAGCAAGTTAGTACTTTATTTTGGATTAATGTCGCAGTTGGCTGTCTAGTTGCCCTAGTTGTGGCTTTACTAGCTCCAGTAGTGGTTTTAATCTATCAAGAGCCACGATTACGGGAAATTACCCTGTGTTTGGCAATTAGCTTTGTTTTTAGCGGTTTAACTGTACAGCATCAAGCATTGTTACAGCGACAGATGGAATTCTCTAGTTTGGCGAAAATTGAAATTATTGCCATGATTAGTGGAATTATGGGGTCGATTGTTGCCGCTTATTATGGTGCGGGATATTGGGCATTAGTTATTCTCCAGCTCTTGACAGTTGTGTCCAATGCGATCGGGGTGTGGTTTTTTTGTCGCTGGCGACCGGGATTGCCGAGTAGAGATGCTAAAATCGGTTCGATGTTGAGTTTTGGGCGAGACTTGACAGGATTTAATATCATCAATTATTTCTCTCGCAATCTGGATAATTTTTTGATTGGTCGAGTTTGGGGAGCGCAACAATTAGGACTATACGCTAAGGCATATCAATTAGTACTGTTGCCCATTAATCAAATTAATGTGCCAGTCGATCGCGTAGCTTTACCAGCTTTATCTCGGTTACAAGGCAATCCAGCTAGATATCAAAAATATTATAGCAGGGCGCTTTTGGCGATCACTTTTTTAGGGATGCCTTTAGTCATGTTTTTATGTGTCTCAGCCGATAAGGTCATCCTGTTGTTACTTGGTAAGCAGTGGCTCAGCGTCATTCCTATTTTTCAATTTTTGATTCCCGCAGCTTTTATTGGCACTTTTAATCTGGCGATGGGATGGGTATATCAATCTTTGAATAGAAACGATCGCCAATTACGTTGGGGAATCTTTTCTTCTATATTCAATGTGATTATCTTCGCCGTTGCGATCAGGTGGGGAGCATTGGGAATAGCCGCTGCTTATGGGTTATCGAGGATAATTATTGTAATTCCCGCTATAATCTACTGCTATCAGGGAACTTGGCTGAAATTAACTGATTTTATTGGGATTATTTTTTTACCAACTTTTGGCTCAATTGGTGCTGCAATTGGTGTGTTCATTTTACAACGTCTTTTTCTCCGAGAAATAGAGCTAAATGCTTTGGCTAGTTTGTCTCTAGACTGTTTATTCTATATTTTCTTTTATAGTTCGATCTGGTTGTTAATTCCACAAGGTAGAAAACGTTTACGTGACATACTACAGATAGTTGTAGAATATAAAAAAAAGTAGAGTAAATCAATCATCAATGAAGCAATTTATTAGCAGAATTAAAACTAAAATAGAGCAATCTTTGTTGCAAAATTCTTCACGAATTTATCTCTATAATCGTAATCAAGAATTTGCCTCACAAATTAAGCTTGATAGCTTAGTTTTAGATGCTGGCGCGGGCAATGCCCCTTATCAAGAATTATTTGCTAATTTTAACTATGAAACTGCCGATAAATTTGATTCTTCTTGTAAATATGTCTGCGATTTAGTTGCTATTCCAGTTGAAGATGAAAGATTTGATTGTATAGTCTGTAATCAGGTTCTAGAACATTTACCAGAGCCAAAACAGGCTTTAAAAGAATTGTGTAGAGTTTTAAAAACTGGAGGGGAAATTATTTGCACTACTCCTTTTTTTTACGAAGAACATTTACAACCCAATGATTTCTATCGCTATACTCAATTTGGTAGTGCTTATTTGTTTCAAGAGGCTGGATTTGAAATAGATAAAATTGAGTGGCTTGAAGGGTATTTTGGCACGCTTGCTTATCAATTAGAAGTGGCTTACAGATCTCTACCGATCGCCCTTACTAGCTTAACTAAAAGTTGGCTTAGTCTGATATTATCTCCTTTTTTAGTCTTGTGCAAAGTTTTATTTTTACTATTATCTGCTATTTTATACCGTCTCGATCTTAAAATAAAATTGACCTCCAACGGTCACCCTAAAAACTATGTGATTATAGCTAAAAAAGCTTAGATACTATTGGTAAATAAAAGATATTGAGCGATGAAAATTATTATTTCTAATACCGTAATCTTAAACGGTGGGGATGCTGCCATCCTAATTAGCATAATTAAAATATTGCAAGCTGCTTTTGGCAACGATCCAGAATTTGTAATTTATGATAGTCAACCAGAGACGGCAAAAAAATACTATCCCGAGCTTAATTTACGCAGGTTAATTTATTATCAAAGTATTGATTCAATTAAAATCAGATTTATTGGCAGAATCATCAAACTAATTAGTAAATGGCGACTTAAACTAGCAATTTGGTGCTTACACAAACAAAAATTTAGTTTAGGTCGCTTCTGCACTACCAAAGTAGAATATGAAACTTTAATTGATTATCAAACTGCTGACTTGGTGGTTAGTACGGGAGGAACTTATTTAGTTGAAAATTATGATTTGCAATCGAGATTTTTTGATTATCAAATATCTTTGATGTTCCACAAGCCATTAATCTTTTTTACTCAATCTTTAGGCCCTTTTGAGCAACCTAAAAATCGTCAAGCTTTAAAACGCATTTTTGCCCACTCAAGATTAATTTTATTACGCGATCGCCAATCGGCAAAACACCTCCAAGAATTAGTTCCTCAGCAGGATAAAATTGCAGTGGTAGCCGACGCAGCCTTTGCGTTAGGTAATTTAGCAGCTTTGGCAAAGGCTAAAAATCAAAGTAATTTATCTCCTACTAAAATTGCCATTTCAGTTAGAGACTGGCGCTATTTCAAGACTGTCGATTCTACTGTAGGAATTGCCAGATATGTTCAAGCTTTAGTAGCTTTAACAGTTCATTTAGTTGAAAAATATCAGGCTAACATTACTTATATTTCTTCTTGTCAAGGAATTAAAGAGTACTGGAAAGATGATTCAGAATTTGCCTTAAATATTGTCAATCAATTACCTACTGAAATAGCCAAATTTGTTACAGTAAATCGAGAGTTTCATGACCCAGAAACTCTAATTAAGATAATTGGCGAATCTGATTTAGTCATTGCCACCAGGTTACATATGGCGATTTTGTCTTTAGGTGCTGGTGTTCCCGTATTTGCGATCGCTTATGAATTTAAAACGGCAGAATTATTTTGTAAACTAGGTCAGCAAGCAGGGATGATCGATATTGAAGAGATAGACGCAACTAGTCTAATTAATCGAGTTGACGCTTTGATTAGTTCCATACCACAAGTTCGCCATCAACTATTTACAGGAGTTGAACAAGAGCGAGCAAGTGCCTGGCAAACCAGCGATTTAGTTCGGCAGGCTTTTACACAGTGGCAATTAGAAAATCAGCAGAAAGATTAGGCAAATAAATTTTAGTTTTACTTTAAATCAAATAAAATACTTTACAATGCGTATTGCTTTTTTGGTCGATCAATTTCCTAGTTTGTCAGAAACCTTTATTTTAAATCAGATTACAGGTTTAATCGATCGCGGGCATGAGATCGATATTTAT
>JBDKJC010000217.1:0-6192 GCA_039796815.1 Cyanobacteriota bacterium
TCAATTGGCTATGGTCAACCTTTAGCAGTCGATTTTCGAGGAAATTCGCCAAATTTGACACCAGTAGAAGATGCCAAATTTTTAGCAACAGCTTTAGGTTTGTCTACTAATCAAATAAAACCACCTTTACTGTCTGTAAATCCCACTATGATTAATCAACGGTTGCAAGGAGGCGATCGCCAAGACTATAGTGAGGCAGTGCGAGACTATGTATCACAAATCGAGGGAGATTTAATCTTTCTCGAAGGATCTAGCAATCTCTGGGAAGGCAGTATTTTTAATCTTTCAGTACCAGAAATTGCCGAGCTAGTTGATGCTTCAATTCTGCTTGTTGCCCGTTATCAGCCTCAACTTTTGGTAGGTAGTCTATTATCAGCTAAAAAGTTTTTGGGTGATCGCTTATTGGGAGTCGTTATTAATGATGTACCGCCAGAAGAATTTACCACTGCTTCTGAGACCATCAAGCTTTATTTGGAAAACCAGCAGATTCCTGTGTTGGCTATGATTCCCAAAGATCGTATTCTCAATAGCGTTAGCGTTAAGGAGATTGCCAAGCGACTAAATGCTGAAGTTTTATGTTGTTCCGAACATTTAGACTGGATGATCGAAAGTCTTAGTATCGGCGCGATGAATGTAAATTCGGCTCTAGGATATTTCCGTCAAAGAGAAAATATGGCGGTAGTGACAGGAGGCGATCGCACCGAATTACAAATGGCAGCTTTAGAAACTTCAACTCACTGTCTAATTCTTACTGGTCGCATTCCTCCTAAAGCAATAATTCTTGAAAGAGCTGAAAGTCTAGAAATTCCCGTGCTATCTGTAGATACGGATACTTTGACTACAGTAGAGGTTGTTGATGGCGCATTTGGCAAAGTTCCTCTTCAGGAAGAAATAAAAGTTCGTCAAATTAAACGTCTAATTCAGCAAAACTTTGATTTCGATCGGTTACTCAAATATCTTGGTTTAGAATTTGCTAAATCAATTTAATTATAAAAATTACAAAAATGGCTCAAATATATTCTGAGCCAAAATAACCAACTAGTAATTTATATTTATGATGTATGGGGATTTTTACCTCGCTGCGGGTAGAGCTGTTAAAGTCTGAGGCTGCTGCTGAGGCTCGGGATCTACTAGCAGAGTTCTAATTAGTCTGGCTGCCAATTTTTGAGTTAACCCTTCAGCAACTTGCTGTCCAATTTTTTGCGTTTCTGGCTTCGTAATAATTTTAGCCACAACAGAAATTAAACGAGTAGGATCGAAACCTGGAGTCTGTTGTAGAATGCCTACAATATTCTTTAAATGAACCATGGTGTAAGAATCTTGTCTATATTCTGCGGGGGTTTCTTGAACTGCCAAGCCTACTCTTTGACGGAAAGTAGTCGAAATATTAAAAATGGTTCGCCGACCGATACTATCGATCGCATTTACTAACTCTTCCGCAATGCGATCGCGAATAAACGTGCCGCGATCGCTGTATAAATAATCAAGAGCTTGATCTACTACTCCATCAAAATCATAGTCCCTGGAGTCTGTAGCATTGTTGAGCAAGTTTTCTAAACGATGCCAGCGGAAACCTTCTTCTTTAAATAACAAGTCTTTTAAAGATGCTCGCAGTTCAGGTGCAGGATCGGTTAAAAGTCTTTTAGCAATATAGGGGTAGGCTTTACTCAAAACCTTAAACTCAGGATCGACACCAATAGCAATCCCTTCTAAAGTCACCATAGAACGGATAATCAGGGCATAGTAGGCAGGGACGGTAAAGGGAAATTCATACATCATTGCCGACATTTGATCGGTAATGCTCTTAAAGTTTAGTTCCGCTACACTAGCGCCTAAAGCGTTACCAAAAACGTTAGCTAAAGCAGGTACAATCGGTCTTAAATCAGTATCAGGGGTCAAAAAGTCTAATTTGACATAATCTTCTGACAAAGCCTCAAAATCACGGTTAACTAAGTGAACTACCGCTTCAATTAAACCATATCTTTGATAGGGCTTAATTCGACTCATCATCCCAAAGTCTAAATAAGCTAACTTCCCATTATCCATTGCTAACAAGTTACCAGGATGAGGATCGGCATGAAAAAAGCCGTGTTCTAGCAACTGTCTTAAAGAACATTCCACCCCAATTTCAATAATATGAGTAGCATCGATGCCTTTAGCCTGCACTGCTTCAATATCAGTCAGCTTAGTACCGTCGATCCATTCCATGGTGAGGACGCGCTTACCCGTATATTCCCAATAAATTTTCGGCACATAAATTTCTTCCATGTAGCCATAAAATTCCCTGAACTTATCGGCGTTGCGACCTTCTTGATTATAGTTAGTCTCTTCAAAAATTCGTTCCGCTAGCTCATCAATAATAGCGCGCAAATTAGAACGCACCTGCTTAACGTTGTCTTGGACAAATCCTGCCAGTAGTCTCATGATGTAGATATCAAGACTAATACGACTATTCAGACCAGGACGCTGTACTTTTACTGCTACTTCTTCTCCTGTTTTGAGACGACCTTTATATACTTGCCCCAGCGATGCTGCGGCGATGGGTTGCGCAGATAAATCAGTATAAATTTCTTCTGGTCTTGCACCCAACTCTTCCTCAATAAAGCGAAATGCCACTTCATTAGGAAAAGAAGGAATCTTATCCTGTAGAGTAGTTAATTCTTCCAAATAGGTAGGAGGAACAACATCTGGTCTTGTGGATAAGGCTTGACCGATTTTGATGTAGGCAGGACCTAACCTAGTTAAAATTTTAATTAACTGGCGCGCTCTTTGCTTTTGCTTGGGAATAGAATTACCAGTAAAACCATCCCACCAAACTCCCAAAACAAAGCGAGTAAAGGGAAATAAAATCGCAATCAAACGACCGAAGACCAAAAAAGGACGATGACGATATTGAGCGTTATTGGTTTCTGGGTTATAACGCCAGTCTGCATTTGGCTCATCATAAGCTAACTCAGTATCCTCATAGGTATCGATCGCTTGGGATGGGACGGTAATCGTATCTGTTCGAGATAAGGCTGTCTCTTGATGCATAGATAGTTTAAAGACTGACGTTAACAACTTTGTTAATAATTGTAACAAGAGATCGAAATAAACTACTCTTTCTTGAGATTAGTTTGATTTTTTGTTTTAATCAAAAGTCAAAAGTTGGATTCTCTGGTTTTTTAGTTTCTCTAGCTCGACGACGATCTATTTGACGGGCTTTTTTAGCTGGAGTTAACTGCTCATAACAGTAAGGACAGGAAATATGGGATTCATATTGAGGAGAATCTTTGTCTATCTCTGAAATAGGATGTCCGCAGGCATAGCAAAGCTCGTGACTGCCCAGTTCTAGCCCTTCTTTGACAGCAACCCGCTCGTCGAAAACAAAACATTCTCCCTCCCACATACTTTCTTCGGGAGATATATTTTCGAGATATTTTAAAATTCCACCTTTAAGGTGATAGACCTCTTTAAATCCTTGAGAAAGTAGATATGAAGAAGCTTTTTCGCAGCGAATTCCCCCTGTACAAAACATTGCTATTTTAGGATTGTCTTGCGGATTGAGGTTTTGCGCTATGTATTGAGGAAACTCGCGAAAAGATTGAGTATGGGGATTTTTAGCTCGCTTGAAGCTGCCTATTCCTACCTCATATTCGTTTCTCGTATCAATAACCACTACTTCAGGATCGGCAATCACCTGATTCCAATCTTGAGGATTAACATAAGTACCTACCTGTTGATTAGGATTAACCTCTGGTAATCCAAGAGTAACAATTTCTGATTTTATTTTGACCTTTAGTCTGACAAAAGGCAGCTTTTGCGCAGTTGATTCTTTGTGTTCGAGATCGGCTAAATTAGGCAAACTACGAAGCTGAGTTAAGACACTGGCGATCGCTTTTCCCCGACCTGAGATTGTGCCGTTGATTCCTTCCTCTGCCAAAATAATTGTACCCTTGACCTCTTGTGATTGACACCAAGCTAAGATCTGCTTTCGTTTAGCTTTGAGATCCCAAATATTAGCAAATTTATAAAAAGTAGCAATCAGATAAGTCATTGCAACTACAGGTAACTATGATTGAGGAAATTTTTGGTGCTGTACTTCTTGAGTAAAATCTGCGACGGCATTGGTAATTATTTGTCTGAGATTAACATAAGACTTGGCAAAAGGTGGTTGTTTGGCTGACAAACCTAGTAGATCGGCGCTAACTAGCACCTGACCATCGCATTGATTACCTGCACCAATGCCAATCGTCGGAATAGCAATTTTATCAGTAATAGTTGCCGCCAGACTGCTAGGAATATGTTCTAGGATAATGCCAAATGCTCCTGCTTGAGCTAAAGCGATCGCCTGAGCAATAATTGTTTCTGCTTCTGCTGCGGTTTGTCCTTGCTGTTTGTAGCCCAAGATCCTAAACGACTGGGGAGTCAAACCTACATGACCCATAACAGGAATACCAATCGTCGTTAATTCTTTAACGATCTTAACAATCATCGGTTGTCCGCCTTCTAACTTAACTGCCGAAGCACCAGTTTCTTTCATTACTCTTCCTGCTGCTTCTACTGCCTGAGTGACGCTAACCTGATAGCTCATAAACGGTAGATCGCAAACGACAAAAGCGTTTTTAACCCCACGACAGACGGCTTTGGCATGATGAATCATCTCATCAAGAGTTACAGGTAAGGTACTTGAATGACCCAAGCCTACCATAGCCAAAGAATCACCCACGAGAATCAGATCTACTCCTGCTTGATCTAAAATCTGCGCTAAGCTGTATTCCCAAGCTGTAAGGGAAATAATTGAGCGTCCTGACTTTTTCCACTGAGTTAATTGCTGTAAAGTTACTGCCATTGCGATCTAAGCTGGTTCTAATGTTTTTAAAGCTGTTGTTTGAAGTTATTGAAGTTACTGTCTTATTGTAGAAGCTACCAATCACAACTTAAATTATTAGACCATGGCAAAACTTAAATTACAAAATTTACAAAAGAAATATCGTGCCGATGTCGTTCCTGTCAAAGATATTTCCTTAGAAATTGATGATGGTGAATTTCTGACTTTATTAGGACCATCAGGATGTGGCAAGTCCACCCTGTTACGTCTCATTGCTGGCTTAGAAGCTCCTACTAGTGGAGAAGTGAGTATTGGCGGGCAAAATGTCAATCAGGCTGCGCCTGGCGATCGCAATATGGCAATGGTCTTTCAAAGCTATGCTCTTTATCCTCACATGACCGCAGCGGAAAATGTTGCTACGGCATTAAGACTACGAAAAATGCCAGAAGCAGAAATCAAGCGTCGAGTTAATGAGGCAGCCCATAAATTAGAGTTAACTAGCCTGCTCAACCGTAAACCAGGTCAAATGTCTGGTGGTCAAAGACAAAGAGTAGCCTTAGCCAGAGCCTTAGTGCGGGATCCTGAAGTGTTTTTGCTAGATGAGCCTTTAAGTAATCTGGATGCTCTGTTGCGAGAGCAGGTAAGAGCGCAAATGAAACAGCTATTTAAAGAACAAAACAAGCCTGTAGTCTATGTCACTCACGATCAAACCGAAGCCATGACTCTCTCAACTAAAGTAGCAGTATTAAACCAAGGCATGATTCAACAGTTAGATCCTCCCAGTCGCATTTACTCGCATCCTGCTAATGAATTTGTCGCCAGCTTCGTCGGTAGTCCGCAAATGAATTTGTTAACCTTAAAATGCGAGGGGAATACTGCGTTGCTCGGTCAATATCAATTTAAATTACCCACTATGACCAATAAGCCGACTACAATCGTTTTCGGTATTAGACCTGAAGATATCTGTCTAGCTGATGCCGAATCAGCCGCAACCATTATTGGTCAAGCATATTTAGTCGAGCAACTAGGTAAAGACAACTTAGTTAGTTTAAAAGTACAAAACTCGGAAAAAACGGTTAGAGCTTTATTGCCTAGCGATCGCGACTGGCAAGATCAAACAATTCCTTTAACTATCCAACCTAGTAAAATTCACTGGTTTGATCCTGAAACAGGCGATCGCCTAAATTAAAGATTTAAGGAGCAACACAGCAAAATAACTTACTCTTGCCACTTTTTACTCCTTAACTTAATTGCTTAAATAAAAACTACTTATTAGCGATCTAACTAGCTACTTTTTCTACTTCTGGTTTGGAAGCAATATAGTTAGCAAGTTGAGTGTTAATTTGTTCTTTAACAATAAAGCGATACTCGGTAAAGTGTTC
>JBDKJC010000218.1:0-6166 GCA_039796815.1 Cyanobacteriota bacterium
TGAGGTGATATCTGGAGAGATATCTGATCTAATCCTACCTCGCTTAAAGCATCTCTGACTCTTTTTAAGTCTAATTCGGGATGACCTAGGCGTAACTCTTCTAATACTGTACCGCCACAAAAATGTCGTTCGGGGAACTGAAACACTAACCCCGCTAGTTGCTGTAGTTCTAAATCGGTCAGTTGTTTAGTACGCCAATAAATTTTACCTTTTGTCGGTTCGGCTAATCCTGCCAGGATTTCTAAGATTGTGGTTTTGCCTGAACCGCTCGCGCCAACTATTAATCCTAGCTGTTGGGCTGGTAGTTCTAGGTTGATATCGTTTAAAATCGGTTGAGGAGTTGCGGGCGGATGATAAATCAAATTTTGCAGGCGCAGCATGATCTCATAAACTAGAGTTTTCTTTTTTGATTATATGCGCTTAAATTAGGTAGAATTTTAAGTTCTCTCAGTAGTAGTTATTAAGCAAGTCATTCTGTTTTTTAGGAACTAAATTATTATAAATTAAGTCTTGAAGCCAAAAATTTACTAATAAATATTATTTTAAATCTTATTGAGTATATATGAACCTTGAGATGTGCTTTTTTAAAACCAAAAATAATTACAAACAAATACTTTTTTTAATTCCAATTACAATCACAGTATTGTTAAACCTTAGTTGTGGTTCTGCCTGGGCAAAAGATCCTTTTAGAACCAAAGATGCTCGTGATATTGGTGAACATACTGAAAAAGCTTTTAAAACAATTTTTCTTCAAGGAGATTATCAAACTGTTAGAAAGGAACTAAATCAGGCTGAGGTTAAAGAACCAAACGAACCTTTAGCTTCAGCACTGCTCGCTTCTTTAGCTTATACCGAAAAAGACTGGAAAAGCATTAAACAATATGCTGATAAAACCTTGTCTTCTGCTCAAGTACTAAGTCAAACCGATCCTGTTAGGGGAAATTTATACTTAGGAGTAGGTCATTTTCTGACTGGAGCTTATCTTTACAAACAAGAAGGAGCGCTGCCAGCTATTAATCGACTACAACAAGTATTTAAGTATTTAGATCGAGCGGAAATTGCCGATCCTAACGATCCTGAATTAAACCTGATTAAAGGGTACATGGATTTATTGTTAGCGGTTAATTTACCATTTTCTACTCCCGAACAGGCGATCGCTCGTTTTGAAGCCCATGCTGCTCCAAATTATTTAGTAGAAAGAGGATTAGCTGTAGCCTATCGCGATCTCCAAGACTACAATAAAGCGCTAAAATATGCTAATAAAGCACTAAAAACTGCTCCAGAAAATCCCGAACATTACTATCTTAAAGGGCAAATTTTAAGAAAAATGGGGAAAGAGAAAAACAGTGTCAAAATTCTGACAGAGGCGATCGCTAATTTTGATTTAGCCTTAGCTAAATCGGCACAGCTACCAGAATTTATCTTAGAAACATTAAAACGAGAACGTAGTTCTGCTCAAGAAAAAATTGTGGAAATTGAATCAGGAAAACAAAGCTAGTTGCTAGTCGCTACAACGATCGATAAACAATTACACTTACTAACTTTATTGAAATTTTAAATTTACATTACTTAATTTTTTTATTTGCAGTTAAAAACTATGAGTTAATTGTAATTAATTATTAAAATTAGCCCTAATTTTATCAATACATAGAATAGATTTTCATTTATAGATTTCTTATGAGTCCTATTACCTTCTTAATTTTAGTAGCAGGATTAGTGCTACTTGTGGTAGGGGCAGAGTTCCTCGTTAAAGGTTCTTCTAAACTTGCGGCAATGCTGCGAATCCCTCCGTTGATTATTGGCTTAACTGTAGTAGCCTACGGCACTAGTATGCCAGAAATGACTGTTAGTGTTATTTCAGCGTTATCCCCTGACGGAGCTGATATTGCGATCGGCAATGTAGTCGGAAGTAATATTTGTAACGTTTTGCTAATTCTCGGTCTATCTTCGTTGATTGCTCCTCTAGCTGTTTCTAAGCAAATGATTCGCTCTGATGTGCCAATTATGATTGGAGTATCACTGCTATTGTTAATGTTTGGTCTGGACGGTCAACTGGGCAAGGTAGATAGTATTATCCTCTTTCTGGGAGGAGTAACATACACACTATCTTTGATCTATCAAAGTAGTAAACAAGGTGTAGAACAAGATGAGTTCACCCAGGAGTACAGCTTATCCGAACCAGTTACGCCGATAGCTTGGGTTAAAAATACAGCATATATAATTGGAGGATTGGTTCTACTAGTCTTGGGTTCGCGCTGGCTAGTAGATTCAGCAATTACAATTGCCCAATATTTTCAGGTAAGTGAACTTATAGTTGGTTTAACTATTGTCGCTGTGGGTACATCACTGCCAGAACTATTTACTTCGGTAATTGCTAGCTTTCGTGGAGAAACAGAAATTGCTGTCGGTAACGTTTTAGGTAGCAACATTTTTAATATCTTAGCGGTGCTGGGTATATCAGGAATAGTTGCACCCAATGGTATTAATGTCAGTCCTAGCGTAATTAGTTTCGATCTTCCCGTGATGATTGCTGTAGCGTTTTCCTGTCTGCCTATCTTCTATTCTGGAAAACGGATTGAACGCTGGGAGGGCATACTATTTTTGTTTTACTATGTAGCTTATACCGCCTATCTAATCTTGAATTCTGTAGATCATCCTATCTTGCCTCTGTATGTTCAGATTATGATGTTGGGAGTTATTCCTCTAACTGCTATTGCCTTAATTACCATCGCGATTCTGGAAAAACGGGCAAAAAGCAGGAAAACTATTTAAAAAGATTTTACTAAAAATTTACTTTGTGATTACTTTGTGGGTTTAATTTTTTCTAAAAACTGGCGCAGCAAAATAAGCCCCCGCGAAAATAATCCAGATTGAGCTGTAGAACTATTTTGATTTTGCTCTAAAATCTGTTGAGATAACTTCTGTTCGTTCGAGTCATTTGTTGGCGACAGTTGTTTCCTTTTTTGTTTTTTGACAACTTGAGGCATAAAAACTTTTGAGATGGTGGAAATAGTTTGTTCGGGATGTAGACAGTAACGACTCAGCCAAATTGCCAACTGATACTGTTGCTCGCTGTCTAATGCTGTAATTTTTATCCACCATGACTGTATTTCAGGATTTAAAGTTTTTAAGTCGGGGTTAATTGACTCAGAGAAAAAAATTTCTAAGGCTGGTAATTGCGATCGCTTGATTGACTGTTCAAAACGATCGAAGGTATCCACGAGTCGAGCAATATTTTCTTGAGGAGCGTTGAGTACTGCGTATAATAGCCGTTGATTGCTAATGAAACAGTACTGATTGAGATCTAACTTCAAGGCAACATGATCGATCAATTCTAATAGTTCTAGGTGACTCTCAGAGTTATTGTCGGACTTACTGTCGGAGTTATTGCTAGAATCATCATCACTTGCTGTTGTCGGTAGTTCTTCAAAATCCCACAAAGGATAGCTAGCAAAAGATTCTGGATTTTCTAGTTCTTGCTCTATTTTGTCGACAATTAAATTAGTTGCTTCCACCGCACCATTAATTGCCTGCATCATCGCCGAAATTTGAGTAGAATTTAAGTTAATTTCGATTTCTAATACAGCTTGCCAGTCTGCTTCAACTTCACCCAAAACTCGACAATAAAGCCAAATTTCTGAAAATTCTGAGGGGAATGTCTTAGTTAAGATGCCGTAGATTTTTGACTTAAGGTCTTGATAGTTAAGCTCTGCCTGAGTTGGTCGATTAATATAAACATGTAATATTTTATCGTAGATAATTATTTGGAAGCGCAAGGTGTCGTCTTCACAGGCATTAGCGATCGCATTTAAAATCTGTTCTTCAGTCATGTTTAATTAAGCAAATCTTAGGTCTAGTTTGCCCAAAACTGAGGATTAATTAACTGATATATTAGATAGTCCCCTGGCTCAATAAAAAAATAGATAATCTAATATGTTATGACCTGTTGGATTTGAAAATAATGAATTTCAGTGTTTATCTTGATGATGAATTAGAACAGAAACTAAATGCGATCGCTCAAGTAGAAAAAGTATCGCGCAATAGTTTAATTAAAGAAGCAGTCGAGCTTTTAATCGAGAAAAGAGAAGCTAGAGAATGGGGCAAAGAAGTCTTAGATTGGCAGGGGTGTCCAGAATTCGAGCAATCTGATAACCAAATACTATGACTATTAGCCCAGAAACCAAAAAAAAAGTTGCCCAACTAAGAGAGCAGTTGCAGAAAGCGGGTTATGCCTATTACGTCATGGATAATCCAATTATGGAAGACGGGGTATATGACCAGTTATATCGCCAGCTACAGGATCTAGAAACCAAATATCCAGAATTAATTACGGCTGATAGTCCTACTCAAAGGGTTGGCGATCAAGTAGCCACTCGATTTACCTCTGTCAAACATAATATTCCTCTGTATAGTTTAGAAAATGCTTTTAACACGCGGGAGTTGGCTAAATGGGAAACTCGTTGGCAAAAACAGCTAGAAACTATTCCCGAATTCAGCTATGTTTGTGAATTAAAAATTGACGGTAGCGCGATCGCTCTTACCTACGAAAACGGTATTTTGGTTAGAGGGGCAACCCGTGGTGATGGGGTGACAGGAGAAGAAATTACGCAAAATATTAGGACGATTCGCACTATCCCCTTAAAGTTAAATTTAGATAATCCACCCGCAAAAGTAGAAGTCAGGGGAGAGGCATTTTTACCTTTAAAGGTATTTACTGCAATTAATCAAGCAAGAAGTCAAGCTGGAGAGGCTTTATTTGCTAACCCTCGTAATGCTGCTGCGGGAACACTGCGTCAGTTAGATGCTAAAATCGTTGCCCAACGTCAGCTCAATTTCTTTGCCTATACTCTGCATATTGAAAATCAAGTAATTACCTCACAATGGGAGTCTCTGGAATTACTGCAAAAAATGGGGTTTTTAGTTAATCCTAACCGCAAACTATGTAATTCTCTAGCAGAAGTAGAGGCGTATTTTAATGAATGGGATACTGGAAGGAAGACTTTACCCTATATGACTGATGGCGTAGTGGTAAAGCTTAACGATTATAAACTACAGCAGCAGCTAGGATTTACCCAAAAGTTTCCTCGTTGGGCGATCGCTCTTAAATATCCTGCGGAGGAAACCCCGACAATAGTTAAAGACATTATCGTTAACGTCGGGCGTACGGGGGCAGTTACCCCCATGGCAGTAATGCAGCCTGTCCAGCTTGCTGGGACGACGGTACAGCGGGCGACTTTACATAATAGAGATCGCCTTGCTGAACTCGATATTCGCATTGGCGATACAGTAATTATTCGCAAGGCAGGAGAGATTATTCCTGAAGTAGTTAGAGTTTTATCCGATCTACGTCCTACTAATACTGTTCCCTATCAAATACCTAGTAATTGCCCAGAGTGTAGTTCTCCTCTAGTACGTCCTGAAACTGAAGCCGTTACTCGTTGCGTCAATATCTCTTGTCCAGCAATTTTGCGGGGGAGTATTATTCACTGGGCTTCTCGTAATGCTTTAGATATCAAGGGTTTAGGCGAAAAAATGGTGATTTTGTTGCTGAAGAATAATTTAGTTACCTCAGTTGCAGATCTCTATTCTCTGACCATTGAACAAATAGCTAGTTTAGAACGCATGGGGATAAAATCAGCCGAGAATTTAGTTGAGGCGATCGCTGCATCGAAAAATCAAACTTATGACCGACTTTTATACGGTTTGGGTATTCGTTATGTCGGCAGTACAAACGCCAAAATCCTTACGGAAAATTTTTCGACCATTGAAGAATTATCCCAAGCCTCTTTTGAATCGATTGAGGCAGTATATGGCATTGGTGAAGAAATTGCCCAGTCTGTATTTGAGTGGGTGAGAATCCCTGCTAACCAAACTTTGATTCAACAGTTGCAGCTTGCTGGACTAAAGTTTTCTTCGGCTATGACAACGACTGAGGGAAAAACTGATCGGGTTTTCTCTGGTAAAACTTTTGTCATTACAGGCACTTTACCCACTCTCAAGCGTGATGAGGCAAAAAAACTCATTGAACAAGCAGGAGGAAAGGTTACAGGCTCAATTAGCCAAAAGACCGACTATCTATTATTAGGAGAAAATGCTGGCTCAAAATTAGCTAAAGCCGAACAACTGGCGATCGCCCAACTGAGTGAAGCAGAATTATTCAATATTT
>JBDKJC010000219.1:0-6155 GCA_039796815.1 Cyanobacteriota bacterium
TTATTCGTGTCTGTCAACATTGGAATTTAGATATTTTTACTAAGCCAATTCCCGTAACCCCTGCTGCTCATTATTGGATGGGCGGAATTGCCGTTGATACGATGAATCAAACTTCAATTCCTGGACTCTATGCCGTAGGCGAAACTGCCAGTACTGGAGTACACGGAGCCAATCGTCTGGCAAGTAATTCTTTATTGGAATGTGTCGTCTATGCTGCTCAACTAGCAAAATTACAACCTCCTGACCTGCCAACCATTGATGCACCAGCAATTCAAGCCATATCTGCTGAGTGGGAAACAGAACTAAAGTTAGTAACTTCCATTAGAAATCAATTACCCGAACTAATGTGGCAAAGTGCGGGAATCTCACGTACTGCGACTACTATGGCATTGGCGATCGCCCAGGTAACAGATTGGCGATCGCAGATGCACAATTTAATCCTGAATCAGTATGTGACTGCATCGCCGACACAACAGTTTAAACTACCTCATGTCCAAGCAGAATCGCAGTTAAAACTATATGCAGAAACACTCAATCTACTTGATATCGGCTATTTAATTCTTCAAAGCGCAGCATTCCGCACTGAAAGCCGTGGTGGACACTATCGTGAAGATTATCCAGATACTTTAGATAGCTGGCAAGAGCATACATTAATTCACCAGGAGCAGTGGACTAGAGGGCGTAGTCCCTTACAAGGGTAGGTTTTTTACAAAGGTGTGAGCAAAGACTCAAAAAGAGGTAGAAGAAAAGATCTGAGTATCAAAATACCTAGAAGACTCAGACAGAAGTGGGTAGCAGAATCTAGATTGAGGGGAACTACCTTAACGGCTATAATCTCAGACTATCTAAAAACTGAGCTTGGATCATAAAATTAGAACATCCCCGCCGACGACCAATCATGAGGGGATGTTCGTTTTGGTAAATCTAACTAATAGGAGTATATCAAATGACTAATCCAATAACACAATCTGAGTTGGCAGAAGTTTTAGAGCAAATCAGACAAGGGTTTAAAGCCGTAAATGATTCTCTCAGTCAACTAGAAAAAGGTCAGGTTGAGATGAAAGCGGAGCTTAACGGTATAGAAAAAAGGCTTACCAATGTAGAATCCTCAGTCCAAAAAATTCCTGACCTTTCAGAAAAAGTAGGCGAGTTAAAGAACTGGAAACAAATCGGAGTGATTGTCATTACTGCCTTGATTAGTTCCATTTTTACGGGAACTATTGGTGGTTTCATCGGTTGGATTTTAAGAGGAATGAAAAGCTAACACTCTTCGTTTGTCGTCATCGGCAGGTTTATTTTAATTTTGTTATCAATGGCGTTGGCGATCGCCAGTTAGTAAACAGTTTTCAACTTAATAAAAAATTCCGAATCATCCGACAATGATTTAACGCCGATTCTTCTTGATTGTAAAAAACCTACCTTTGTAAGTTCCCCTGCTCCCCCTGCTCAATCTCAAGTAACCAATTTAAATGCATAACAGCTTACTCATTTTCGTTGTCGATCGGCGGAACTAAAAAAGCGGAAATAGGTAGAAGTAAAAAATTCTTTTAAGGGAAACAAGATAAAAGTTAGGGGGTTAATCGTCACGATGATATTACGTAGATCTCGACGGGCTAAATTAACAATCTGTTTTGCTACCCATTCAGGAGACATTACCCCAAGAGGATTAAGTTTACTTTTAAAAGGACCTAGAATCAGCTTTCGTACCACACAGGGAGCGTCTAAACGACGCATGGTTACTAATTCGCCGATCGCCCTTTTACTCAATTCATATAAGGGACTAAAAGCAGGATTAACTTCTGCTTCTGAAGTATTAACCCACACTTCTTTACGAATCATGTCGCGATCGCTTTTGACGGTTTGGAAAAATAACTCCATCAAACGTAGAGTAGAAAAAGTATTAATTTCATAGGATTTGGCGATCGCCGTCTCGTCCCGTTGACCATGGACATTAACTCCATGATTGAGGATCAAAATATCGACTTTTTCTAATTGAGATAGTAATTCTTGTTCTTGTCCAGCTTTCCAGGATATAGTTTTGATCGGGATCTTTTCGCCCGCAATTTCCAGCTCGATTTCCATCTCAGAAGAGGTTAAAGCGATCGCTTTCGCCCCCGCCAGGTATAGTTGAGTTAATAAAGCTCTACCCAATGTTCCTGATGCACCTGTAACAGCAATGCGTTTATGCTTGAGAGATAATGCTGTACCCAAAAGTTTATCTACCACCGTCAATGTTCCAGAAAAATAAGCATCTTGATTATCAAAATGATGTCGCCAGTGGTAAGGACGATTAACCAACCAGCGGGAAGGTAGACTAGTAAACTCTCCTGGTCGATGGGTTACATCTGTTAGCTCATCCACCAAGGGAATACCCAATCCACGAGCGATCGCCCCTAACAAAAAGCTTAGAGTATAAACTGAGCCTGTCCATGCTGCCCACCCAGGTGTAAAATGACCAATCTGAGCAAGCTGCCAGGGTAAAATGCTCAAGCTCAACATGACTAGAGCTTCAGGTACATCATTGTACCAATGAGCCTGACGATAAATTGTCTCACTAACGACTGAAAGATCGGGGCGAAAAACTTTGTGATGCCAGATGTGAAGACGATACAAGGGTTGCCACAGATGAGATAAAGTATGATACAAATCTCTGACTAACTCTACCCATAATACTGAGGCTAAAGCGATCGCCAACCCCTCAACCCAACTGCCGATCATCATGTTGTTATAACTTCAATTAAATTTATAAAAATTAAACTCTTGCTGCTACTTACTCTAACCAAAAATCTGTCTGAGAACCAATAAATAAGATATTATTCACTTGAGCGCCACTGTGTAAATTAAACTTTTGTCAAGAAAGTTTACAATTTTCGCTACAATTGAGCCAGAAAGATTAACAATGATTTGATTGCTAATTTGAAACATCAAAAAGGCGATCACCTAAAGTATTGAGCCTAGCGCAGATTTAAAAACACAATTATGACAGAGAATTATTGGTCAAAAGAACAAGCCGATTCAGATTTAGATCCGATTAATTCTCTTTTAGCTGAATTATCCGACCCCGAAGTTGCCGAAGAAGAATTTCGAGAAGATTTTTTTCAAGGTTTAGCGGGGCGTAGACAAAAAGCTGCCTTTTTACTAATGACAGTCTGGCTAACTGTAATTATTCTCAATTTAGTTAGTTGGGGCATCTGGTTAGTTTTTGGCTTTACGTCTCTGGCGGGAATTCAGATATTACGCTATCTATTTGCTAAATTAGATCCTGTACCTCAGCCTCTATCCGATGAGCGTTTGACAGATGCGCCTCAAGTCTCCCTATTAGTAGCAGCCAAGAATGAAGAAGTTGTCATCAGTAATCTAGTCGCAATGCTCTGTAACCTAGATTATCCAGCTGATAAATACGAGGTTTGGGCAATTGACGATCGCAGTACTGATAACACTCCCGCAATTTTAGATCGGCTAGCTCAAGAATATCCACAACTCAAAGTAGTTCATCGGGCGGCTAATGCGGTCGGCGGTAAGTCAGGAGCGTTAAATCAGGTAATTTCGCAAACTTTTGGCGATATTATTGGCGTATTTGATGCCGATGCCAAGGTTTCACCTGACCTATTGAGAAGAGTTGTACCGCTTTTTGACAATGCTCAAATGGGAGCAGTCCAGGTAAGAAAGGCGATCGCTAACTCCGATGAGAACTTTTGGACCAAGGGACAAGCAGCGGAAATGGCTCTAGATAGCTATCTCCAGCAACAGCGTATCGCTTTGGGCGGAATCGGTGAACTCAGAGGTAATGGTCAATTTGTGAGCCGTAAAGCCCTCCATAGTTGTGGTGGTTGGAACGAAGAAACCATTACTGATGATTTAGATCTGACAGTGCGTCTCCATTTAGATAACTGGAAAATTGGTTTTCTGCTCACTCCCCCCGTTTTAGAAGAAGGAGTAACTAACGCTTATTCCTTATGGCATCAGCGTAATCGTTGGGCAGAAGGCGGTTATCAACGCTACCTTGACTATTGGCGCTATATTTTCCGCACACCGATGGGATTTGGCAAAAGAATCGATCTACTTTGCTGGATGCTACTGCAATACCTCGTACCCGCAGCCAATGTACCTGATGGCATTATGGCGATCGCTCGTCACCGTTTACCAATTCTCAGTCCTGTTACCGCTTTGCTGTTTGCCTGGGGTTTTGTAGGAATGTTTCGGGGGTTAGTTCGTGTGCAAAATGCTTCGGGTCAACCAGTCATGCCTGCTCTATTGAAGATCACAGGTCAATCTTTACGGGGTTTAGTCTATATGCTCCATTGGCAAGTCGTCATGTTTAGCGTCACTGCTCGCATGTCCATTCGCCCCAAACGCTTAAAGTGGGTTAAAACCGTACATGAAGGTTCTGCAAGCTTAAATAATGGCTAGAATAATCAGGGTTATTTTTCTTTTATTCGGCTACGATAACCTTTCTCGACGCTAGTAAGCTAAAAAGCATCGGAACTTGAGTCAAATTTTTGGGGAGATAATATCTACCTTCTTTCTCTGTGAGAAAAGGATATTTTTGATAGTGAAGCCATGAATACTCTTGGAAATGCTCGATCATAAATCCAGAGGTAATTATGGCTTCAAAAATGTTCCCGAGATTGTGTGACCACTGATAAGTTGTAGTATTATCAAGCTGACCAGAACCCATATAGCTCGTAGTACAAATACACTTTTCAGGAAGTGGATCGTAAAAATACTGTTCAGTGATTTTTAATTCATCATCTTGACAATCCAATAAATCGAGAAAAGGATGACCATCTATCAACAAAATTTGTCCTCTGTTTTTGAGACAACGTGCTGCATTTAAAAAAACCGTCTGTAAGTTATTTATCCAACAGAGAATACCATAGGTCATAAACACAACATCGAATTGCCTATTTTCAATAAAATCTAGTTGGTTATGAACGTCACCCAAAACAAACTCAATGCCCTTTACATTTAACATCTCTGCATATTCACGGGCATATTTTAGAGATTCTTCACTTATGTCCATTGCGGTGACTTCAGCCCCTTTTAAAGCTAGAGCGATTGAGTCCAAGCCATTGTGACACATTAAGTGCAATACTTTCTTCCCTCTGACATCACCCAAAAGATTCGTTTCAATTTCTTTAAGAGTGCTTTGTCCACAACGCAATTTTGCTAGTGTTTCATGAACTTCAGAAGATTCATGATGGCACTTTGCTCGACTATTCCAGTTTGCGCGATTTGCGCTTATGTATGTCATGTTTACTTGCTTATTTTTGCTTAATTACCATTCTAAAAGAAGCGGGAGGAGCAAGAGTGATACCTCGGCGTACTGGATATAAAGGGCGTTTATTCGTTAGTGCTAGTTGAAATCGAGATAATACTGTAGCCGTAACTAATTTCATTTCTAACAGTGCTAAAGCCGAACCTATACAGCGACGATTTCCTCCGCCAAACGGAATATATTCATTCGGCGAGTATGTTCTCTCTAGAAACCTTTCTGGCTTGAATTGTTTGGCATCGGGATACAAGTCTTCTCGATGGTGAAGTGCGTAAATTGAGATAGATAACCAGTCATCATGTTTGAGTTGATATCCTAAAATAGAAATTGCTTGAGTAGGAATACGCGCAAAAGCACCTGCAATAACTGGATAAATTCGTAAGGTTTCGGAAACTACAGCATCCAAATAGGACAAATGATTAATTTTTTTGTAATCAATATTTTCTCCGCAAAGATTTAATTCTGAGCGTAATTTAGCCTGCACTTCTGGAGCATAATGAATCCAGTAGAAAAGCCAACTTAGAGCTGAAGCAGTTGTTTCATGTCCTGCAAATAATAAAGTAATTAATTCATCGTGTAATTCTTCGTCAGTCATACCATTGCCTTGTTCATCTTTTGCTAATAGCAATAAACTGAGAATATCTTGATGTGATTTCTTTTCTAATAGCGATCGCCTATCTTTAATCTCTTGATAAATTATTTGTCTGATTTCTGCTTTTAACCTCAAAAAATAACCCCAAGGACTATACATTTCTAAATCTTTCTGTAATATAGGAAAAATTAGAAGTAGAGATTTCCAAGGAGTATTGAAAGTTTCTAATAGCTCAATTAATAATTTTCTTAAACGTTCAAATTTTGCACCTGAATTAAGTCCAAAAAC
>JBDKJC010000220.1:0-6149 GCA_039796815.1 Cyanobacteriota bacterium
CAAACCACCATATTGGGTTAAATCTTGGGTAATGGTATTTAAAACCACCCCGCCAATACTCATCACCAATAACGACATCGCGATCGCATAGGTGAATAATAGTTTTAAGGCTGTAATATCATGCTGCGTACCCACAGCGATAAATACTAAACCCATATAGGCACTGACAGAATAAGAAAGCGATCGCTTAATATCAATTTGGGCGATCGCAATCAAACCTGCACCAATAGCGGTAGTTGCTCCCACTGCCACCATAAAGCTCGAAGCAAAGGGAGATAAAGCTAATACAGGCTGTAACTTAATTAATACCCAAGCACCTGTAGAAACTATCACTGTGTTTCGGAGGATTGTTCCTGGCATCGGCCCTTCCATGGCTTCATCTAACCAAAGATGTAGGGGAAATTGAGCGCATTTACCCAAAGGACCAGCAATTAAGGCTAAACAAAGTAAGGTGGCGACAGTTGGATCGATATTAGCGGTGCTTGCCCACTTTGCTAACTCGGTGTAGTTCCAAGTTCCAGCTAAAGGAAGTAAAGCCACAACTCCCATCAAGAGAATTAAATCTCCCACCCGTTTGGTTAAGAAGGCATCTCTTGCTCCTGTGACTACCAAAGACTGATTAAACCACAGACCGATCAGCAAATAAGTACCGAGAGTCAAAATCTCTAGCACTACATAACTGAAAAATAGCGAGTTACACAATACCAGAGTACACATTCCCGCTTCAAACAAAGCCAACATGCAATAGAAACGCGCCCAACCCCAATCCATTTCCATGTAGCCAACGGCATAAACCTGGGCAAGTAAGTTCAAAGTGGTAATTAGAACTAATGCACCAAGATTGACTGTGGAAATTTCTATATCGAAAGAAATATGCAAATTCGCAGCTTCCAACCACGGAAACGAAAGATATTGGGCAGGCTGTCCCCAGATTTCTCGTAGAGCTAAGATACTGTGAGCCAGCGCTACCAAAGTCATGAAGATATTGATATAACCCGATGGTCTAGGCCCAGTACGGCGAATGATTCCAGGTGACCAAGGAATAGCTAGAGTTGCACCCACTAAAGCATAAAGAGGGACAAGCCAGATACTCTGATTGAAAATTTCATTCATAGATTTATTTCTGTCTTAGATAAAAATAGATTCAAATATATCTATCTCCAGGTGATTATAGTATTTAATCTATGAAAAATAAAATACAATTGTTTTATCTAACTGATAAATACTCGAGATTGCTCGTGTTAATGTGGTTTGGTTGGCAAACCAACTTAGAAACCAACTGAGAGATGAATATATTTCTCAACAGCAATTATTGCGATCGCTAAATACGCAGTCCATAGAACTAGCTATAAGCAGTTCTGATGCTGTCTGGCAATAGTATTAATAATACAATTGATTGCTAACGTTAAATTTTTCTTTTACTTGCTGAAGCAAAAGTAACCGAGCGCCAATATAGCCGAAAACAAGACGAGGTTAGAAATAGCCAGGATCTTAATAGCTAAATTTGTTTTTTGTTCGTGTCTTTTTGAATGCTGTGTAAATCGATCGAATCTAAACTGTAAATTAGAATCACGGTCTTTATTCAGAGACATCTCCTGTTTGACAATCGCTTCTACGGTTTCATTGAGGCTATGAGGCGTTAGTTCTTCAAGAGAATCAATTTTTTGTTCTATTTTTGCTAAAACCGTATCTACCATGTTTAGCTTTCGGCTCAACTCTAGATCTTGCCTGGGCAAAGGATCTAATGTCATAGTCTTGGACAGATGCTTGTCTACTAATTCTAGAGCTAGTTGAAAATATCCTTTGTGGACATAGCGAATGGCATTAGCTAATTCTTTAGCTGTGGTGTTTTTGAGCCAATAGCCTTTAGCGCCAAGCTTTAAAGCACGAGCAACGTCCTGCTTTTGATTGTGAATACTGAGCATTAAAACTTTGGTATCAGTATATTTTTGAGCAATAGTTTCAGTAGCTGTAAAACCATCCATGACTGGCATCTCAATATCCATCAACACTACATCTGGCTTGAGTTCGGCTACCTTATGTACTGCCGCTTCACCATTTTTGGCAAAACCAACGATCTGAAGATCTGATTCTGGTTCTAAATATGATTCTAAAGTTTTACGGACAAAATTTTGATCGTCAGCTATGAGAATATTAATCATGAAAACACTCGCTTGAATTCGCAATCCTTTTCAAATAACCCGAGAACGCCTGAAAGTCAAGTCCCCGTAGGTCTCAATATAGGATCATCAGAAAATTTAACAACTATGCTTAAAAGTCTGAGTCAGCAGCTTAAATCTTCACAATCAGATAGGCAAATCGCTATATATAAAAAGGCTTTCAAGCAAATTAGCTGATTTTTAATAGCGATCGCAAGTGAATAAATACAATGTTTTGTAGTTACGAAAAAACAAAAAACATACCTAAAAAAAATTAATTTATCTCAGGATTTATTTACCTATGACGATTAAAGATTATTAAGATTAATTAATCAGCCTAACAATCAACTGTATAAATCCAATCTTGATATTCTGGCTCTTGGTTGTTCGTAATGGAAGTTAGTTTAGCTTTAATTTTTTCGGTGATTGGTCGTTCAGGGGATAAACGATAGCTTTCGATTTGTTTGACGGGGGTTACTTTGGCTGCGGTACCGCTTAAAAATACTTCGTCAGCAATCAGTAATTCGGTTTTATCAATTGCTCTTTCTTCCGTGACAATCCCCATATCCCTGGCAACAGTCAGCACACTATCTCTAGTAATACCTTCTAAGATATCTTGATTAAAGCCAGGAGTAATTAATTTATTATTTCTCACCATAAAAATATTCATTCCTGATGCTTCGCAAACTTTACCCTGAGAATTCATCAAAATAGCCTCATCAAAACCAGATTCTACTGCTTCGGTTTTAGCCAGAGAAGAAGTAATATATGCGCCGCTTATCTTACCCCGTAGAGGCAAACTGCGATCTTCTTGACGATACCAAGAACTAATGCGACAGCTAATACCATCAGGAGGTAAATAATCGCCGAGTTCCAAACCATAAACAAAAAAGTCTTTTTCAATTTTATGCAGTCGCGGAGCAATACCTAAATCAGAAGTATAAACAAAAGGGCGGATATAAAAAGATTTACTGGGCTTATTTTTCTGCACAAAATCAATAATAATTTGCTGAATTTTTGCTGCTGGCAAATCATAACCAAGTAGCTTGGCACTATCACTCAAACGATTACAATGGCGATCTAGTCTAAATAATAATATTTGTTTGACATTATCTGGATTAGGAATACCTCTCATCCCACCAAAAGCTCCTGTTCCGTAGTGAAGAGCATGAGTAGCAATAGAAATATTAGCTTCTTTAAAGGGAACAAATTTATTTTGAAAGTAGGCAGTTTCTAAAAAATTATGCATATCTAATTACTTATTACTTATTACTTATTACTTATTACTTATCCCCTAGCCATCCTTGAAGATTTTGCTGTTGTGAAGGGGATAAATTATCTTTTACAGCCAACTCATAACGATTAGCTTGGGGTTGAGCTAATGTAACAGGAAGAGTTTTTAACTGGTCATTGTGAAACACGGTAACTTGGATCGTATCCTCTGCTTGATAGTCTTTTAATCTTTCGTCAAGAGACTTAGCATCGATTTTAATACCATCAATTGCTAACAGCATATCTTTCGCATCAATTCCAGCCAAGGCTGCGGGAGAACCAGCAGCAACAAACTCGATTATTTCCCGATTACTATCGGACTGCACTCTGATTCCCAGATAAGGAGCATCAGATTCACTAACAGTTTTTAAGTATAAGCCAAAGGGGTTAAGATAGTCATCAAATGGCAATTCTTCAGTGGTTTCAATATAGCGAGTGAAGAAATCATCTAGGTTCTCTGTCGCCACCTCAGCAATAGCTTCCCTAAGTTGAGTTTCACTAAAACCAACTTCCTCTTGTCCAAAACGCGACCACATCAAGCGCATTACATCATCAAGCGATCGCTGATTTTGATATTTAGCTCGAATCAATAAATCTAACAGTAAAGAAACTAGCTCTCCTTTGAGATAATAGGAAATCTGATTGTTATCACTATAGGCATCACGACGATATAGTTTGATCCAAGCATCATAACTGGATTCCCCTAGAGGCTGTACATTACGCCCAATGGTATTAAGATACTTACTTATATCTTTGCTCAAGTTTTTCAGACAGGTATTACGGTCATAAATCCCCGCTCGTAAGGGAATAATCGTATCGTAGTAACTAGTTGTTCCTTCAGAAAACCAGAGGGATGTAGTGTAGTTTTCAACTTCATAATCAAAAGTTGCTAAAGCTTGGGGACGAATGCGTTTAACGTTCCACAGGTGGAAGAATTCGTGTGCTACTAGCTGCATAAACCGTTCATATTTATCGCGATCGCTAAATCCAAATCGGGGATAATTGAGGGTGCAGCAGTCTTTGTGTTCTAAACCACCATAGCCACTACCAGAAAGATGTAGCAAGAATAAATACTGTTCATACGGTAAACCGTCAAATATCTCGGCTTCTACCTCAATAACTTTGGTAGTGTCGGCAATAATCTGTTGAGGATTAGCGTTACCTTGACTCCACACGGCTAAGGAATGAGGTTTTCCCAGTACCTCAAAATCATATACTTGCTGCGTGCCGATTTCGACAGGAGTATCAACTAGAGTATCAAAGTCTTGAGCTTGAAAAGTATTCTCCTCACCCTCAATTTTGGCTAGGGTAGTGGTAACACACCAATCAGATTGAGGTGGCACAATTTTGACGTTAATCGGTTGCTGTTCTAATCCTGGAACAAAGAAAAACAATGCAGCACCATTAAAATATCCGTGGGTGGTATCCAAATGATTCGTGCGTACCGTCAAATCGTTGGCGTAAATACGATAGCTGACTTTGATATCGGTAGCATTATTAGTTACTATCTGCCAATGATTCTTACTCAGCTTACGACTAGTTAATTCTCCCCCGCCAGAGCGCGCCGAAAAGTCTTGTAGGTGTCTGGCATACTCTCTGATTAAATAAGAACCAGGTGTCCAAACTGGCATCTTTAAATCTAAAATAGGCGATCGCCAGTCACTAATTTGCAGGGTAACTTCAAATAGATGGGATGCAGGTTGAGACATGGCAACTTGATAGAACAAGCTAGCCGTTTGGCCGATAGGTTTGGGGTGACGAATAGAGGTGGCTTCAGTCATTAAGCGTTGGTAGATAGAAATTGCATCATAATAGATAGTTAGCTTATATTTTATCTAGATCTATCCATATCTAGTAGATTGCCTCAAATGTCGATAATGTATAATGTATTAAAAATCAAGGATCGAGCAATGGATACTTAAATATATCAAGGCAGTTTTCTCGATCCGAAAGGACATCGATCGATTAAAATGCCTAATAGATTAGAATTATTTAAATCAGAGTCTTTGAAATCTCTTAATTTTTTAACTAACCCCCGTACCCATAACCGTCAATTTGCAGTGATTGGTTTGGGACGTTTTGGCAGAGCAGTTTGTACTTCTTTACACAAAATGGGTTTTGAAGTCCTGGGTACAGATATCGATGAAAAATTGGTTTCTCAGGTTTTAGCTCAAAAGGTTGCTTCCCATGCAATTCAGCTAGATTCGACTGAACCTGAATCTCTCAAAGAAGCAGGAATTTTTGAAGTAGATACTGTCATTGTGGCGATCGGTAACTATCTCCAGGAGAGCATTATTACAACCCTCAATGTCAAAGAAGCGGGAGTAGAGTATGTAGTCGCTAAGGCATCATCTGAAATCCACGGCAAAGTGCTACGCAGAGTAGGCGCAGATCGCGTAGTATTTCCTGAATATGAGGCTGGTTGCGCTTTGGCTAGCACCTTAACTCAACCTGGGCTTTTAGAACGGTTTCAGTTGGATACGGAGAATAGCATCGTGGAAATTTTAGCCCCTGAAGAATTTCACGGTCAAACTCTAGCGCAGCTAGATTTGCGCAAGCGCTACGGAGTGAATGTTCTAGCAGTTGGTGACGGTAATAGATTTACCACTAATCCCAGCCCTGGACAAATACTGAAAAAAGGATTGGTGATGGTGGTAATTGGCGATAACACAAGTCTCCAGCGCTTACCAATTAAATAAGTAATGGGTAATGGGTAAT
>JBDKJC010000221.1:0-6138 GCA_039796815.1 Cyanobacteriota bacterium
TTCTTTAGATGGCACTATTAATATTAATACTTCCAGTATTAATCCCGTTCAGGGGGCGACAGAATTGCCCAGTAATGTAGTCGAAGTCGAACAAAATACGGCTCAAGCTTGTGAAGCTGGTAGAGGAACAGCAAATAATGGTTTAGCGATCGCAGGTAAAGGAGGAGTGACTCCCACACCAGATGCTCCGTTAAATTCCGAGAATATTATTAGCCCTGAGCAAAACCCTGCTGCATTTGCTATTCCTGAACCCATAGAAACCAGCCAGGGGAAAATACAGCCAGCTAGGGGAATTACAGTAACTAAGTCGGGTAATATTATTTTGACGGCATATCCCACTAATAATGCAGGGGAAAGAATTCCCAATCTACCTAACTGTAATTCTTACTAACAAAGCTATTAGCTATTAGCTTTTAGCTATTGTGTCTCCTGTTCTTACTCCTGTCTGTACCTGCCATAAACCAGCATAAACGCCGTCTTGGGCTAATAATTCTTCATGAGTTCCTCTTTCAATTAGTTGACCATAACTCATTACATAAATACAGTCTGAATGTCTAATGGTAGATAGACGGTGGGCGATCGCAATGGTAGTTCTATTTTGAGTGATTTTTTCTAAGGAACGAGCGATCGCCGCTTCGGTTTCGTTATCGACGGCGGAGGTTGCTTCATCTAAAACTAAGATTGGCGGATTTTTTAATACGGCTCTGGCGATCGCAATTCGCTGTTTTTGTCCCCCAGATAGTTTCTGTCCCCTTTCCCCCACAATGGTGTCATAGCCTTGGGGTAGTTCGCTAATAAACTGTGCAGCTTCGGCAATTCGCGCAGCCTCTTCGATCTGGCTAATGGTTGCATCAGGAGAACCATAGCTGATGTTTTCTCTCACTGTACCGTGGAATAAGAAGACATCTTGACTAACTAAGCCAATCGCACGACGCAAATCCCACAGGACAATATCTTTGATGTTCCGACCATCTAAAGTAATCTCCCCTGACTGCACCTCGTATAGTCGCAGCAGTAATTTAACCAAAGTACTTTTACCCGAGCCTGTAGCGCCAACGATCGCAATAGTTTTACCTGCGGGTATATCGAGGGAAAGATTTTTAATGACGGGTTCTCTTTGGTTGTAGGCGAAGGTAATATTATTTAAACTTACTGCACCTTTAATCGTTGATAGAGGTAAAGACTTCTCTCCTGAATGGATCGCAATCGGCGTGTCTAATAAATCCATCACGCGCTCAATCGAAGCCATTGCTCGTTGATAAAGATCGAAGGTTTGTCCTAAATGAGTTAATGGCCAAAGTAATCTTTGAGTTAGAAACACCAACACACTATAAGTCCCTACCGCTAAGGCGCCAGATGCAGCCTGCACGCCTCCATAAAGCAAGATAGCGGTAAAGCCAGCCAGAATTACCATGCGAATTAAAGGAATAAAAGCAGCAGAAAGAGCGATCGCTTTGTGATTACTCTTTCTATAGGCATTGCTATCTTTAGCCAGGCGTTCGATTTCATAGGCTTCGGTAGTAAAGCTTTTAATGGTAGTAATCCCACTGAGATTATTGGCTAAGCGAGAATTAAGGGTGCTGACTCGTTCTCGCACTTCAGCATATCTGGGGGCAAGCCATTCTTGAAAAGCGATCGCTCCCCAAACAATAATTGGAATTGGCGCAATTGCCATCCAGGCTATATCGGGAGTCAAGACAAAAAATGCTCCACCGATAATCACTACCGTAGTTAAGACATGAATGATCTCATTTGCCCCAACGTCTAGAAATCTCTCCAGTTGGTTAATATCATCGTTGAGAACCGATAATAATGCCCCAGTACTACGCTCTTCAAAATAGGCGGATTCTAAATTTTGTACATGACTATAAGCATCCAAACGAATATCGTGCTGCATATCTTGAGCCAAATTACGCCACAGCCGAGTAAAGGCATATTCAAATACTGACTCTAAAACCCAAATCAATGCGGATAAAATTGACAACACCACAAGTTGCTGAAAGATATCAGTAATCCCAAACCGTGCCACAATCGAATCTTGTTTCTGAACCACCACATCTACTGCTGCACCAATAATAGCGGGAGGCGCAAGATCGAAAAGTTTATTGAGAATTGAGCAAATTGTGGCTTGCCAGACTATTGTTTGGTACTTATCGCCATATTTTAATAGTCGAGTTAGAGGATGTTCTGATGATTTCGGTTTACGTACAGTCATGAGGTGATGTAATTGACATATTCTTTATGCAACTTAACAAAATTTACTCAAAAAAAGTAACTTTTAAGTACAAAATGGCTCGGTAATCAGTCATAAGTGAAACTCTTGATCTTGAAGATCGGGAAAATTAAATAACATACGGCAGTATTAAATCGTGAATCAGATGAAGCTATTTCATGTTAGCGAACAAGCAGATATTAACAAGTTTATCCCCAGACCTTCTCCTCATACCGATCGGGCTGTAGTTTGGGCGATCGCTGAAAACAAACTAGCTAACTATTTACTTCCGAGAAATTGTCCTCGAGTAGCCTATTGTGCTGGGGATAAAACATCAATCGCAGATCGCAGACATTTTCTTAGTTTTAGCTCACAAGCGATCGCTATTGAAGCTTTATGGTACGAACAAGCGATCGACACTACACTTTATTTATACGAAATGCCAGCTAATGCTTTTATTTTATTTGATTCTATAGCTGGATACTATGTCAGCCATGGTGTAATTTTCCCAAAAGCCAAGCACGTTATTAATAATCCTCTTCAAGCAATACTGGCAAAAAATATTGAACTGCGATTACTTCCTTCTTTGTGGCAACTTCATGATGCTGTTGTTAACTCAACCTTAGAATTTTCGAGCATTAGAATGAAAAATGCCCAACCCAAAACCATCAGTTAGTTTAACCTGAGCAAGAACTTACAGTTTATAGATGAGCTTGCCAACAGCTATAGAAATGGAAACTTTAACTGAGTTGTTAGAATCAGACAATTTAGAATAAGAAAAACAAAATATCAAGAGTTGACCCGTTTACTCAATAATTTGATTAATGTTGAATTAAGTATTTTGGATTTTAAACTTAAGTTTTTCAGGAAATAGCTATGACTGGGCAATTATTAACTGTTAAAGAGTTCGTGCCGATGATAATTAGGCTACATCCTGTCATGACAATGACAGATGAACAGTTTTTTGATTTTTGTCAGCTTAATCAAGATGTCAATATCGAACGAAATGCTAGAGGAGAATTAGTATTTATGTCCCCTACAGGTTCGGAAGGTGAAGAACGAAACTTTAACTTGATTGGGCAACTATGGGTATGGACAAAGCAAGATAATACGGGAGTCGGTTTTGGTTCTAGTGGTGGATTTACTTTACCTAATGGTGCTGTTCGTTCTCCTGATGCTGCTTGGATTAGTAAAACTCGTTGGGAAAAAATTAACCTAGAACTGCGGAAAAAATTTGCGCCTATTTGTCCTGATTTTGTAGTTGAGTTACGTTCTGCAACGGACAATTTGCTGACCTTACAAGAGAAAATGACTGAGTATATCGATAATGGTACTAAGTTGGGTTGGTTAATCGATCCACAACAACAAAAAGTTTATATTTATCGTCAGAATTCAACCGTAGAAGAGTTAGTTAAGCCTTTGAGTTTGAGTGGAGAAAAGGTTTTATCAGGTTTTATTTTGGAGCTTCAAGATTTGGGATTTTAGCATTGTTTTAAGTTACGAGAGCAGGTGGTCAACCAAAAAACTTATAGCTTACTGCTTTTGATAGCGATCGCTTATCTCGTAAGGTAAAATAACGAATCTGTAGAGAAATTATTTGACTGAGGAGTCTGAGAACTCATAATTTTCTACCCATTTACGAACTGTTCTATTCCAATCTTGCACTAATGTGGATTTTTGATGAAACGACGTAAAAACCCTAGTGCTATAGGCTTAATTGATTCAGACTTGTCTGAAAATAGTAGAACAAGTGAAGAATTATTGATAGCTTCGATTGGATGCGAATAACTTAAATCTTTTAATACATTCAGAGGAGTGTTAGGATTTTGGGCAATAGCTTGCTGTATTTGAGGCTCTCGATTTTTAATAAATAATTCTCGCAAGCGATCGCTAGAAGTATTCTTATCTAAAGCTTCTCGTAGAAATTTACGGTTGACTAATTCCATGCGCGATCACTTATTACTCAAATCCTCATAGATAAATTTATTACCTAATTCTATTTTCACAACAAGCTGATGGTCGATGTAGTCTACAATAAACTTAAACAACAAAAACGTTGTTTTAATCCGTAACCTAATTTATAGTTCTCTACAGCGTATATCTTCTGCCTGAGAATATCAAAGCCCCAGTTATCAATTGTTTATTTAGCATAACAATGAGCGAAAAGATTTTATCAATACGTAATTTAACCGCCAACGTCGATGGCACACCCATTCTTAAAGGAGTTAACCTAGAGATTAAAGCAGGAGAAGTCCATGCAATTATGGGGCGTAATGGCTCAGGTAAAAGTACCCTTGCCAAAATTATTGCGGGACATCCAGACTACGAAGTTACTGGTGGGGAAATTATTTATCAGGGCAAGGATGTCGTTGATTTAGAACCAGATGAAAGAGCTAATAGTGGCATATTTCTTGCTTTTCAGTATCCTTTGGCAATTCCTGGGGTTAGCAATCTTGATTTTATGCGGGTGGCATACAACGCTAAACGGAAGTATCAAGGATTAGAAGAGATCGACACTTTTGATTTTGAAGACTTGATTGAAGAAAAGCTGGAAGTTGTCAAAATGAAATCTAGCTTTTTAGAACGCAGTCTTAATGAGGGTTTTTCTGGGGGAGAGAAGAAGCGTAACGAAATTCTTCAGATGGCATTGTTAGATCCTACCTTAACTATTCTTGATGAAATCGATTCGGGTTTAGATATTGATGCCCTAAGAATTGTTTCTGATGGGGTTAATCAGCTTAAAACTCCTGACAAATCGCTTTTAGTAATTACTCACTATCAACGTTTATTAGATTATATCGAGCCTGATTTTGTTCATGTCATGCAGGAAGGCAAAATTATTACCAGTGGTGGTAAAGAATTAGCCCTAGAACTAGAGTCTCGCGGTTACGATTTCCTCGATGATAAATCGATTGCGGAGGTAGGAATCTAATGGCGGTACAAGTTCCATTTGCAACTATTTCTAAGGTTCATGAAGATACTGTAGTAGAGGATATTTTCTTTACTGGCTTATTGCAGCAGTGTCAGGTAAATCAAAATGATCCTCAATGGCTGAAAGATATTCGTCAGAAGTCTAAAAACTGGCTATCTCGTTTATCAGTGCCGACCAAAAAAGATGAAGATTGGCGTTTTATCGATTTATCGTCTTTGACGGCTGGGAAATTTGTCAGTCCAGGCAACAGCGCAGAAGCGAATAATCATTCACCCATCCCTGAAACGGAAAACAGCCACTTGGTGTTTATCAATGGGATTTATAACGGCAAATTATCTAACCTGAATGGATTACCACAAGGGTTATATGTTGGTAGTTTAAATAACTTGCCAGATAATTACGATGCTGCTCAATACTTTGCCCAACAACCAGGGGCGGATGCTTTTACAGCTTTAAATACCGCTGGGGGTGATGAGATCGCAGTTGTTTGGGTAGATAAAAACGTTGTTATTGATATACCGATCCATTTGGTTTTTATCGCTGATAGCAAACAGGAAACTAGCTTTACCCAACCTCGTACCTTAGTGGTGGCAGAAACAGGTTCTAGTATTACTCTGATTGAAGAATATGTCGGTACAGGAGAATACTTTACCAACGCCGTTACTGAAGTCTTTGTTCAAGGTAACTCCAGAGTAAATCATACTCGCCTACAGCAAGAATCAGACCGTAGTTATCATATTGGTAAAACTGCCGTAGCTCAAGAGCGAGATAGTCACTACACCCTGAACGAGGTCAATCTAGGAGCAAAACTATGCCGTCATAATCCTGAAGTATGGCAACAGGGAGAGCAAACCGAGACTAACCTGAATGGCTTAATAGTAGCTACAGGAGAACAAATATCGGATACCCATAGTATTATTGCCCTGTCTAAACCCCACGGCACGACAAAACAACTACATAAATGTATTATAGGCGATCGCGCTCATGCCATCTT
>JBDKJC010000222.1:0-6136 GCA_039796815.1 Cyanobacteriota bacterium
ATTTAATTGTTTCTCAAACTGTTGGCATTGGTAGTTTAGTTGTCAACCAAGGAAATATTTATTGGCTCGAAAAAAGACCCCAAGAACAAGGAAGAAATTTGCTGATCGGCTACGTTAGCCCAGAAGAGGTGAAAATTTTCACCCCAGCACCCTTAAGCGTGCGGAGCAAAATTCATGAATATGGAGGTGGAGCATTTGTAGTTGAGGGAAACACAATTTATTTTTCTAACTATCAAGATGGCAAAATTTATCAGCAGGTAATTGGCACGCAGCCTTATCCTTTGACGGACGAATTGGAGCAACGCTATGGAGATCTAATTGTCGATCGAGACAGAAATCGCTTAATTTGTGTCTGTGAAGATCATTCTCTAGTTGGCGAAGCCGTTAATAATCTGGTGACGATTAATCTCAGTACTGGGAGAAGGCAAAATTTAGTTACAGGTAATGATTTTTATTCTTCTCCTCGTTTAAGTCCTGATGGTAAATATTTAGCGTGGTTGAGCTGGAATCATCCTGATATGCCATGGGATAGTACTTATCTTTGGTTGGCACAGCTTGACGCTGAGGGCATGGTTTTAAAGCCTGAATTAATTGCGGGAGGAAGAGCCGAATCAATCTGTGAACCTAAATGGGGCGAAGATGGTACACTTTACTTTTCCAGCGATCGCAATAACTGGTGGAATTTATACCGACGACGACCAGATGGTAAGGTTGAGATTCTCCATCAAAAAGCTGCTGAGTTTGCCTATCCTCACTGGGTGTTTGGCTTATCTACTTATGCTGTGGTTAAAGAGCGTTTGATCTGCGCTTATTCAGCGGATGGTTATTGGCACTTAGGCACAATTGACCTAAAGACTAAACAGTTCAGCGAAATTAGAACCAGATATACTAATATTTCCGATCTTCAAGCTAGCAATGATTTTGTTGTCTTTATTGGCGGTTCGCCAACCGAAACTACTGCGGTAATTAAGCTAGATTTAAATACCTTGAGAGAACAAATACTAAGGCGTACAGGAGAACTGGAGATCGATCCTGGCTATTTATCTTTACCAGAGGCGATCGCTTTTCCCACTACCGACGATCTCACTGCTCATGCTTGGTATTATCCTCCGCAAAATAAAGACTATATAGCGCGATCGACAGAACTTCCTCCCCTAGTGGTCAATAGTCATGGAGGCCCTACCGCAGCAGCGGCTGTTGAATTGAACTTGCGAATTCAGTACTGGACTAGTCGTGGTTTTGCCTATTTGGATGTGAATTATGGTGGTAGTATTGGTTATGGTCGTGAGTATCGGCAGCGACTAGACGGTAAGTGGGGCATTGTCGACGTGGATGATTGTATTAATGCGGCTAAGTATTTGGTGGAGCGTAAAAGCGTCGATGGCGATCGCCTAGTGATTACAGGCAGTAGTGCTGGAGGCTATACTACCCTGGCAGCCTTAACCTTCCGCAATACTTTCAAAGCAGGGGCGAGTTACTATGGCGTGAGCGATTTGGAAATCTTAGCCAAAGATACCCATAAGTTTGAGTCGCGTTATTTAGATCGTTTGGTGGGCAAATATCCTGAAGATCGAGCTATTTATCAAGAGCGATCGCCGATCTACTTTATCGAACAGTTAGACTGTCCCGTAATCTTCTTTCAGGGATTGAAAGATCGAGTAGTTCCGCCAAATCAGGCAGAAATGATGTTTGAAGCCATTAAACACAAGGGTTTATCTGTGGCTTATATTGCTTTTGCCCAAGAGGGTCATGGCTTTAGAATTGCTGAGAATATTAAAAAAGCTCTTGATAGCGAATTTTACTTTTATTCCCGCGTTTTTGGCTTTGAACCCGCAGATCAGCTGGAACAGATCGAAATAATCAATTTATAGTTAATTTGTATTTATGGCGATTAACCAAGTTTTTTTATATATCCCTAATTTAATTGGCTATGTCAGATTTATTTTCTATCTGGCCAGCTTTGTTTGCCATAGTTTAGGTTACTGGCAATTGTGTCTGGGACTATATGCGATCGCCTTTATTTTAGATGAATTTGATGGTCGTGCTGCCCGCGCCTATAATCAAAGCAGTAATTTTGGTGCTGCCTTAGATATGGTGGCAGATCGTTCGGCTACGGCGGGTTTATGTCTGATTTTGGCACAGCTATATCCTAATTATTTATTAGCTTTTATTGGTGCGATCGCTCTCGATCTCAGCAGTCATTATTATTTAATTTACGCTACAGGGATGCGGGGATCGGCCAGTCATAAAGATTCAGCTCAATGGTCAAGTAATAAACTATTGAAATTTTACTATGGCAATAAATCTTTTATGGATTTGCTGATTCTGGGTAATGAGCTATTTTATCTACTGCTATATCTCGATTTTTATCTTGTAGGCAAGAGTTTAAATATTGCTGGATGGCAGACCAATATTTGGCAGTTAGCGCTCATAGTTTCTTTGCCGATTTATTTATTAAAACAGGCGACGAATATTCTTCAGCTACAGGCAGCAGGGCAAGAAATAGCTAAATTAGACTTGGTTAATCGTGAATCTAAATCAGCGGCTGAATAATGCTGAATAATATTGTTCTATACTAATTAAGCCGATGCCTTGCCTCAATTATCTTAGTTCCCCAGCATGGTGATGAAACAGTACCCCGAAGCAGATTTTTCTGAAGCAAACATTGCCAGCGCCGTGGATCTTGCCCTCACCTGTGCATTACTACAACGTACAGAAAATGGAAGCTTAACCCATTGTCCGTTAATGCTTTCTCCAGCTAAGGTCACTGACTTGTTAATCACCCAACTAGAGTCTTTGGCTCAACCTCTAGCTCTCTTGATTCATCGAGTAGCCAACAATCTAGAGTTTCTGGTAGAACAGCTGCAATTTACTGCTGCTAATGATGAGTATACAGGCTTTTTGTTATCTCTAGCTCTAGAAGAAAAACGTCGTCAAGATACCTTGCGGTTTTCTCTTACCCGCAGTGACTACTTCATAAACCAACAGGGAGATAGCTTACGTCAAGTCGAATTTAATACCATTGCTGCTAGTTATATCGGTCTTTCCGAAAAAATCACACAATTTCATCAAATATGGGGAAATATTGCCAAAGAAGCCTGGGATTTACTCCCCAATCAGCCGATCGCTATTGTTGCAGATGCTTTTGTAGCCGTGATGAAAGAGTATAATGTCTCCGATGCTTGTGTGCTGTTTGTGGTTCAAGCTAACGAGCGTAATGTTTTCGATCAGCGCCTTTTAGAAATCGCTCTCATTGAACGGGGGATCAAAGTTGTACGTGCGAGCCTCGAAGCAATTGGCGAACAGGGAGAATTACGTCAAGGTCATCTAGTATTGAACGGTGAAATTGCTGCTATTACTTATTTTCGGGCGGGTTATCGTCCTGATGAACTCGAAAGTAAAATAGCCCGTCAAGGTCGCCAATTAATCGCTCAGTCAACGACAATTTCTGTCCCAGATCTGCCGACTCATTTAGCAGGGACGAAGAAAATTCAGCAAGTATTGACTAATCCGCAACTGTTAAAGCTGTTTCTCGACGAGGAGGATATTGCTGTGGTCAGAAGTGCCTTCGCCCAAATTTATACTTTAGATATGCCGATTGAATTTGCGGGTAAAACGATGTTAGCCAAAGAAGCTGCGATTTTGCAGCCAGAGCAATTTGTCCTTAAACCCCAGCGCGAAGGTGGTGGTTTCAATCTGTACGATGAAGATCTGCGTCAATGTCTGAAAAATCTGCCAACAGAAGCAGGTAATGCATACATTTTAATGGAGCGATTATATCCACCCATGTCTCCTGGCTGGGGTCTAAGGGATGGAAAACTTTGGCAAGGACAGGTGGTACATGAAATTGGTCAATATGGTATCTTAATTGCTCATGGCGATCGCATTTTAACCAATCAAGCAGCAGGCTATCTCGTGCGCACTAAACTTGGTGAAATGAACGAGGGGGGTATATCGGCTGGATATGGACACCTTAATAGTTTAGTTAAAAGCTCTAAGCTCTAAGCTACAAGCTATAAGCTCTAAACTCATCTCATCATGTACATCAACGCCTTACATTCTTTCTAAGACGTTAATACCTAATAAAGATAAGCCTAACTCGAGCGTACGTGCGGTTAGATCGGCCAAAATTAGACGAGATGTTTTTTGTGGCTCATCTGCTTGCAAAATAGGACATCGATCGTAAAATTGATTAAATTTCTGGCTTAGTTCAAAAAGATATAAACAAATACGATTAGGTAACAAGTCTTTTTCTACATTTTTGAGAACTTCTTCAAACTGCAAAATATGTTTGGCTAAAGTTAATTCTGTAGTTTCCGCTAAAACTAGGTTGGCATCAGATAGCTGTTGAAAATTGATCTTGCCTTTGCGACTGATCCCCTGCACCCTCACGTAGGCGTATAGTAAATATGGTGCTGTATTGCCTTTTAGATCGAGCATTTTCTCGTAGCTAAATCTGTAATCTGAGGTACGATTTTGGCTCAAATCTGCATATTTAACAGCGCTGATCCCAATTACTTGTGCCGAGCGAGCGATAAATTCTTGGCTTTCAGTTCGTTCTTCTTCGGCGAATCTAGTTTCTAAATCGCTGCGAACTCTAGCGATCGCTTCATTGAGTAAATCTTTGAGCCTAATTGCTTCTCCTGAACGGGTTTTGAGCTTTTTACCATCTTCCCCTAAGACTAAGCCAAATTCGGTGTGAACAAAGTCATGCTCATCTGTAATCCAACCTGCGCGTTTTCCCACTTGAAATATTTGGGCAAAGTGATTGTTTTGCTCTGAACCTACGGGATAGATAACTCGCTGTACTTTATCTTCTCTCACTCGATAACGAATGGCAGCAAGATCTGTCGTAGCGTAGTTATAGCCACCATCAGATTTTTTAACAATTAGTGGCAAAGGCTCTCCATCTCGGTTGGTAAAACCTTCTAAGAAAACGCATATTGCTCCTTCGCTGGCTTCTAGCAGATTTAACTCATCTAATTCCTTGAGAGTTTCGGCTAAAAAAGGATTATAAAAAGATTCTCCACGCTCGATCGCCGTAGATAAGCCCATCAAGTCATAGATCTGTCGATAAGAACGACTGGATAGTTCACAAACAATTTTCCAGGCTTTAAGAGTGGCTTCATCACCTGCCTGTAATTCAACCACCGCCTGTCTAGAGGCTTCTTTAAAATTGGCATCTTCGTCAAACCTTTTTTTTGCCTGACGGTAAAAAGTAGCCAATTCTCCCAAATTTAGCTGTTCCGTTGCAGTTAGAGCTTCGGGGTAAGTTTCTTTTAAATAGGCAATCAACATGCCAAAAGGAGTCCCCCAATCGCCTATATGGCTGATGCGTAGAACATCATGCCCCAGAAATTCTAAAATTCGGCTCAAACATTCGCCAATAATCGCCGATCGCAAATGTCCCACGTGCATTTCTTTGGCAACATTAGGACTAGGATAATCTACTATGACTCGTTGGGGATTTTTAGTGGGTGCAATACCTAATCTTTCGTCTGACTGGATTAGACTCAGCAATTGCTCAAGATAACTAGATTTTAGCGTAAAGTTGACAAAACCTGGCCCAGCGATGGTGGGAGGTTCGCACATATCCTCAACTTGTAAATGATCGATAATAGCTTGGGCGATCGCTCGCGGATTTTGCTTAAGGGGTTTGGCTAGAGACAAGGCTACATTAGACTGATAATCGCCAAATTGAGGATTATTCGTTGACGTTACGAGAGGATCTGTATCTGCAAAGCGATCGCCAAAAGCAGACAATAAGGCTTGGCTAACAGAATCTTGAAGCTGTTCTAGGATGGAGGTCATAATGTTTATTGATTTGAGCCTGAAGACAGTTGTAGCCGATTGGCAACTATCCCTAGAATAATCAATTTAGCATCCAATCGATAACCTCAACGATCATTTTTGATTTGTGCTGTAATCATGATCGTAATCTAGGGAGACTGGGAGATAGGGAGATGAGATTCACGTATTACTAATCCCCTAATTCCCTAAATACCCAAGTCTCTACGTAAAAACTATAGAGAAAATTGGTAGGTGCGTACTAATTAAAAACTAAAAGTGGTTCGCAACGCACCAATGAATAAATCATCGTTATCACTATTATTATCTGGTTTGTTAACGTAAATCA
>JBDKJC010000223.1:0-6135 GCA_039796815.1 Cyanobacteriota bacterium
CTGTTCTTCTAGTTGTCGATTTAGCTGTTCTATTAGTTGGATGCGATCGCTTATTTGTATTTCTAATTCGCTACGTTTAGTTGTCTCTTGTCTCAAACTAGCAACTTGCTGTTCTTTTTGCGCTATCTCACGTTGAAGTTGCTCTTTTGCTTGGCTAATTGCCTGTTCTGTGGATTCAATCTGCTGCAACAATTCTTTTACTTGCTGCTCTTGCTGCGTCACACTATGCTGTAAGTCTTGAGCAACTCTATTTTGTTCTTCAATCTGAACCTTTTGCTGATTAATTTGCTGCTCTAGATTAATAATTTGCCCTTGCTTATCATTCAGCTGTTTTTGACCACCTTGATTATCGGCACGAAGACGATCTAATTCCCCTTGCTGTTGTTGGATTTGGTCTCTAAATATTCCTAGCTGTTGTTGGGCATCAGTTAATTGAATTTGCAGATTTTGACTGCTATCAGATGCCTGAGAAAGTTGCTGTTGAACTTGTTCGCGATCGCTATTGGCACGATCTACTTCAGTTTGCTTTTCTTCTAACTGTTGTTGTAACTGAGTTAATGCTGATTCTTTTTCTGCCAATTGATTTTGGATTGACGAGCGATCGCCTGTTATACTCTCAATCTCAGATTGCTTTTCATCTAACTGATGTTGTAATTGAGCTAATGCTGACTCTTTGTCTGCTAGTTGACTTTGAACTTGATTAAGACTGTCTACTTCAGATTGCTTTTCATCTAACTGATGTTGTAATTGAGCTAACGCTGCTTCTTTTTCTGCCAATTGATTTTGGATTGACGAGCGATCGCCTATTAAACTCTCAATCTCCGCTTGCTTTTCATTAAGCTGATTTTGTAATTGAGTTAACGCTGATTCTTTTTCTGCTAGTTGATTTTGAATTGACGAGCGATCGCTATTGGCACGATCTACTTCAGTTTGCTTTTCTTCTAACTGTTGTTGTAACTGAGCTAAGGCTGATTCTTTTTCTGCCAATTGATTTTGGATTGACGAGCGATCGCCTGTTATACTCTCAATCTCCGCTTGCTTTTCATTAAGCTGATTTTGTAACTGAGTTAACGCTGATTCTTTGTCTGCTAGTTGATTTTGAATTGACGAGCGATCGCTTGTTAAACCCTCAATCTCAGATTGCTTTTCATTAAGCTGATTTTGTAATTGAGCTAATGCTGACTCTTTGTCTGCTAGTTGACTTTGAACTTGATTAAGACTGTCTACTTCAGATTGCTTTTCATCTAACTGATGTTGTAATTGAGCTAACGCTGCTTCTTTTTCTGCTAATTGATTTTGTAGTGTGTTGTCGCTATTTTGTTGTGTAGATAACTGCCGTTCCAGCTCTTGAATTTTAGCTTCGCTATTCGCCAAACTTTCGGCTGTAGTTTTTTGCCCTATTTCTCGATCCGCCAGTTGTTGCTTAAGTTGTTCTAATTCCTGGTTTAACTGCGCTTCTAACTGCTCAATTTTCTGCCGATCTTCGTTTGATTCGAGATCTGTTTGTGATTCTACCTGCTTGATCAGTTTTTTAACCAAGGCTTCTTGCTCTTGGGCATATTTTTTTAATGCTTGATAGTTTGCTTTGTGTTCTTTAATCTTTTCTTTTAATTCAATCAGCGCCGTAGATTGACCTTGTTCTTCACCCTGTGATGATTTTGATGATTTTGCTATTTCTGGCTGATTTTCTTTTGGTACAGCACCATCTACTACCTGAATTTTAGTAGTGATATTTTCAGGATTATCCTGACTATCTGATTCGATGGAAATCGTTTTTTTTGCTATCTGACTGGCGATCGCTAAATTTCCTGTAACCAAGCCTTCAATAACCCCTGATTTTGATAGACCTGTAAACTCAACAATTTCATTGAGGTTTTCTACCGCCTGGGAAGTTAAAGAAATTCCTACCTGAGACTTTTCGAGAAAACTTACTGTTTTAAGAGGTCTATTAGTAGATTGTGTTGACTTAGTTTTTTTACGTGGCATACTTATTTTGCTCTCCGAGGTCTAATTTCAGCTATTTAATTTAAACTTGTGGCAACTGCATATCAAATGGGCAAAAGAGCTACAGCTATTATTAATAGATTAAGTTCTCAAAATAATATCAAAATAATAATTTAAACAATACTCATACGGTTACTTAAACTACATTAAAATCTAACTAAAATTCATCTAGTAGTGAAGCTATATATGGGTCAATACTCTAGTCTATTTTATCGAGCTATGTAATTGTGGAACTTATTGTATTGCTTTTGCAGTATTAAATAATAATTAGTGAGATGCTGAAGCTATTTGTATTGTAAAACACAACCATTGAAATTGATTGATTATTATTACTTAAAATTTTGTCAAAAAAACTAGAGTAAATTACGAAATGCAAAACTTACTCTTGATTTACAGCGCTTTTCAAATGAGTAGACCTCTGAAAAAGTTAAGAGCTGATAGCTGATAGCTAAAAACTAGTCAACTAAAAACGGAGTCTATCCAATTGAAAACTGCTCTAAGCCCTAGGCTTTCCCTCTTGCCGATTTTTGACGATCGCCATAATCTCCCCCATCTGGGCATTGGTTTTAATTCCTTGAGGTGAAATATGAGTGGGTGCTGCTTGATAGCCTCGATCTTGAAGGGTTTGAATTAAATGCGATCGCTTGGGTAAATCTAGTTTACCTCGATTGCCAATTTCCCCCAGGGTATAAAAGTAAGGCGGAAAATTGATTTCCCCTTCCATCAGCTGAAGTAGTTTAACTATTGGTTGCCAATTCCACTCTTGAGCTAGGTTTTGAAACCGTTTGAGCTGTTGGGGATCATGCAGTTTACCTAGCCACATCGCGCCACTGACGGTAATAGCAGGTTCTTTACAGGTGCAGCCAACTTTATTTAGTTTACGCCAGGAATAGGTCTGATAGTCGCCACAGGTATGACAATAGGCAAGAAAACCATAGTTATTGGCAGTTAACTGGGGTTTTGATACTAGACGCAGCATTACGCGATAGGTTTGTCCTGTAAAGAGGGAAAATATTGGTTCGATACCTAATCCTTTAGTTGCAGCTTGTTGTTGAGTTGCTCCAATGAGTAATCTTAAAGCCTGCTCTTGAATGGCGGGATGGGAACGAGCGATCGCATTATAAGCCTGAACAGTTTTTTCGGGAGGATGTCCTGTTAGAGTTCTGCCATCGGTGCAGGTAAGATACATCAACCCACCAATCTTAGTCGCCCACAGCATCGTATTTAGATAGGGGACAGCACTACCAAAACAGTCTACGTCTACTAAATCGTAGTAATCTCGCTCTTGATAACAATGAAAGAAAACTCGATGAGCATCTTGATGAGTAAGCTGAAAATGCTCTGGGGCGATCGCTAAACTCAAATTTTGCTGTATTGTAGAGTTAAGGTGGTGATTTCCGTCATTGACCCACAAGTAATCGGCATTGCTCTCTAGATAGTACCGCAGACTACGAACTCCACAACCAGCTAAAGTATCTAATACTTTGAGGCTGCCATAATCTTGCTTATAGATAGCAGCAGCAAGTATTCCTAGATCTCGGACAAATTTATTACGAGGATTATAAAAAGCCTGACCGACTTGGAACTTAGCTTTTTCTTCCTGATGCCAATGAGGTTGATTTTTCAACTGGTTTCAACTGGTCAGTTAATTAGGCTGCGGTAAATTCAACATTTTTATATATATCAGCAATTTTTAGTTTTAAACCCACTGAATTTAAATTGAGAATGACTTGAGGATCGGTGTATTCCGATAATAACCATTGATTAGCAGCAGTTTTAAGGCAATGTTCTACCTGAATCTGATACTGGTTGACTAGAAGATATTCCCGAAAAGTTTCTATGGTACGATATGCCAGAAACTTCTCACTGCGATCGTAGTCTTTGGTTGATTTTGATAGAACTTCGGCGATTAAACAAGGGTTTATTACCGTGTCAGTTCGCCTTTCCTGTAGCTGAATCGGTTTTTCCAGAACCATAATATCGGGATAAGTATAAAGATTGCGTTCTGGAATCCAAAGACGTTGATCTGTAACAAAGGTTTCATATGGTTGTTCGTTAAAAGCCAGTTCCAGAGCAATTAATAAATTACGGCAAATCCTATTATGGTTTGGCGTTCCTCCCGTCATTAATCTTAGTTCTCCATTGTCATATTCATGACGTTCTGCTGAACCTAGCTCAAATTCAAAATACTCTTTAGTTGTATAGGTTTTTTTGTCAATTGCTTGTGTCATTTTACCTGTAGAATTATACGGCGATCGGACAAAACTAATTAATTTCTGCTGCTTCTGTGACTTGTCCTGCCGATTTGCTAACCCATAACTTAGGTAGTAGTAAACCAGAACGTGCTTTATAAGCTGTAAACTCTGGATAACGGGATAGGGATCGATCTTTTTTTAGCATGTTGGGAACAAAGACCAAAGCACAGAAGACACCTAAAATAGCCAAAGGTAACCAATGCTGTGTCAGCAGGGCAAAACCCAGATAGATTAAAATCTCGCCCAAGTAGTTTGGGTTGCGGCTACGGCTAAAGAAACCTTCTGTGATTAAGCCTTTTTGATACTTAAGAGTAAAGTATTTTTGAGCATCGCTACCATAGTGGAGAAATATGCCAAATAAGTTAGTAGCGATCGCGATGGCGATTAAAGGCGCACTCGGTTGGACTCCACTACTAATTAAAATAAAGGGCGCAACCCAGTATGAGATGAGAAAAACAAAAATACCCAACCCTGTGGCGAAATTAACTTCTTCTTCCCATTGGCGATCGGGATAAAGACGATCTTTAATCAACCACATGATGCCATAAGTTCCATGTAGAGCGAGATAAATCCAAGGTGTGACGGTAAAATTTTGATAAACAGCCATTAAGCCTAAAATAACGGCAGATGTTAAAAATTTGTGTAAATTAATTGCGTATTTTATTTTCATTGACTTTTGAGCCTAGAAGTATGTAAAGTTTTTTAACATCATAACCTTAGTTTTACTTTACAAGTTGCAAAACTCCGAAATCACGTTATCCCAGCTAGAGATAGCTCAATTGCAACACTCATTTTAATTTCTATCCCAATCTTCTATACTCGAACCTCCGCAGGAAATATAAAGAGATTCGCTTTGTTTACGGCGATAGCGAGAAATTCTTTTACGCGACTTAAGAGCCTCTCTAGCTATGTAACTAAACCATTTGTGGACATCAGCCCCAGATTGATAACCCTCAATCAAAGCTTCCTCCGCAACTTCTAGTAAAATCTGCACTAAATCTGAACTACGCAGTTCTAAATAGCGATTATAGAGGTTAGACTCTTGTGACCAATGGGGTAAAGTTTCGTCTCCTACTCCCATATTTCTAGCCAATTCAATTAAGTCGTAATGATCGGTGTACCAAACATCTTCATAATCCATATCAGGAAAGATGCTAGCTTTGCTTGTCAAAATATCGATCGCTGAAATAATAATGGCAATAATTTTGTTTTGTTCTGCTGAAGTATAATGCTCTTTGACTACAGCCCGTAGAGTTTTGGCTAGCTCGGCATATCTGTCTTGAGCAGTATCACAAGCCTGGCGGTAGTTTTGATGAGCTAAGAAATAAAATTTATCGTTCTCAGTTTTAGGTAAACTATGATGTCTTACTCTAGCCCGATCTAATTGAGGATTACAGGTAGTTTTAGATGAGAACAACGTCAATAATTTAGATAACAACATAGGAAATAATGTTTAAAATGTCTCAGTAATAGAAAAAATTATTTTTAGCAAACTGTATTTTAAAATCATTACCTAAATCATATTGAAGAGAAATGATTTCGATCGCTTTATTTTATAGATCTACATCTTCAACGCGATCGCGCTTTGGTCGAGCTAGAAATATAATTTACAAGAACTTGGTATTTAAAAAATGGATTGAAAGAATTATGATATATATCAATGCGATCTGTTATTAGGTTTCCAGCATCATTAAGATGCCGAGCCTTAAAAGAAAATAAATAGCAAACAAAAATTATTAACTATAGAGAGATATTATTTCTCTAGCTGTAAAATATTTTTCAATCAGGAGAAATTAAAATCAATGAAGAGACTTGTTGGCATTGTAGCTGCCTTATTATTAATTGTCGGTGCTTGGGGATTTGCTCCCACAAACCA
>JBDKJC010000224.1:0-6119 GCA_039796815.1 Cyanobacteriota bacterium
GCTCGATCCTGCCAAACCTCTACATTCAACGCTTGAAACTGTTCTAACAACAGATCATCAATTTCTGTTTCTAACCCACTAGGTGAATGACATAAAACTAATTCTTGGATTTTAGCGAACAGGCGATCGCTTTCTTTGGTATCTTTACTGCCGTTACTTTTCATGGTTCTGACAATCTATAGCGCTACGCGCTAGGGAAAGAGGAAAGGGGAAAAGGGAAAAGGGAAACCCTAAAGGGTACCGCTTCGCATAAGGGAAAAGTTTACTCTCTCAAGGTTTCAGTTTTTACAAATGTCCTAATCCTAATGCATAATGCCATGTCGTCTGTTTGGGGTTCAATCCCCATCTGAAACTTGATAAATGATAAATGATTGAAGGTATATTTTTCAGGCTTAGTTTTGTTACTCAGGCATTTTTCCCTAGCTCAATTGTTTAGGAGTGATTATTTTTAGTCTAAACTACAGTCATAAAAATAATTATCGAATCATTTAAACCATGCCGACTACAGCCTCCAGTAATAAATCTACTCATGCTGCTAAGATCGCTGCCAAAATTCAGGCAGGAGAGAGTTTAGCTCATGCCGACTTTAGTAATCAAGATTTATATGCGATCGCCCTTAGTAAAGCTAACTTAGAGCAAGTTAATTTTTCTGGCAGTGTCTTAACTAACGCAGATCTCGTTGAAGCAAATCTAACTGGAGCAAACCTGCAAAATACGGATTTGAGAGGAGCTAATTTAACTGGAGCTAATTTAACTGGAGCTAATTTAACTGGAGCATACTTGAGCCGTGCCGATCTTCGTCGGACTAATTTAACAGGGGCAAATTTAACCGAGACACAGTTTCAAGTAACCATTTACGATCGCCAAACAACTTTTCCCGAAGGATTTGACTATCAAAGTTCGGGTGCAGTAGGACCAGGCGCAAAATTGAATGGAGCTTATCTTAATACTGCCAATCTGCGCGGGGTCGATTTAACAGGAGCTAAAATGATTGGTGCTTATTTAAGCGGAACAGATTTTACAGGCGCAATCTTAGACGATGTTTCCTTTAGTGGCGCGATTTTGCAAAAAGCTATTATGACAGGCGCAAGTCTACGTAATGCTCGCTTAGGAAATACTGAACTAAAAGGAGTTGATTTAAGAGGAGCAGATCTTACAGGCGCAGACTTAGATAATCTCCAAAATATTGCTGGAGCAGACTTTAGTTATGTCAAAGGCTTAAGTGAGCAAGCACGTTCAGCTATTTTAGGTTTTCCTGCACCAGATCTGACTACCTGGAATGCTTATACCCGATGCAACACCAAAGATAGTTTAGAAAAGCAAGTGTAAACAGGCATTGCTGATTATAAGGTTTAGAAAAAAGCTATTCATCAGTTAAATTTATGACCTCGATAGTTCTTAACATTCCTGCGATCGCAAAACGGTTAATTTACCAATGGATAGTTGCTAAATTGATTGAGATGTTAGCTAAAGAGTCAAAATTAATGAAAAGTATTTGCGTCTACTGTGATTCTAATTTCGGCGATCGCCTTAGTTATCTTCAAGCTGCACAAAATTTAGGTATGGAGATGGCAAAGCGTGAAATTACCCTAGTTTATGGTGGAGCAAAGGTAGGCTTAATGGGAGCTATCGCCGATTCTGTACTTGCTGCGGGAGGAGAAGTGATTGGAGTCATGCCACAAGCTTTAGTCGATAAAGAAATTGCTCATACCAAATTAAAAGATCTTCGAGTTGTTGGCTCGATGCACGAGCGTAAATCGTTAATGGCTGATTTGGCTGATGGATTTATTGCACTACCAGGTGGATTAGGAACATTAGAGGAATTTTGTGAAGTTTCAACCTGGACTCAACTAGGATTTCACCAAAAAGCTTGTGGATTGTTAAATATTGACGGATTTTATAACGGATTGCTTTCTTTCCTGAACCACGCGACGACAGAGAAGTTTATTCGTCTCGAACACAGAAGTATTATTTTAGCAGCAGAAGACCCAGTAGAATTAATTGAAAAGTTGAGCCAATTTGAATTTCCCGTGCTACAAAAATGGATTAGCCGTAATCAACAGTAGTTTAGCATTCAAAATTAAGTTAAATATAAACAATTAATGGATAGAAATCATTTACTTTCATTAGTCGGCGAGATGCCCAGAAAAGTTGTATTGGATCTTAATGTGGTTGAGGAAGTAGATTGTGGAGCATTCGTTCGTAAAAAAGTTAGATATTCAAAATATCCTTATTCTGTGAGGTTTTTACCGCCACGGAAGCCTGGGGTCACTCCAGGCTGTCCGCCGTCCCACAAGGGGACTTGTCTCGCATAGTTGGAGATACCGCTCCGCATATGCGGTCGGTGACCTTTATGAGCGCGGAGGGATTCGAACCCCCGACCTATAGAACCGGAATCTATTGCTCTATCCCCTGAGCCACGCGCCCGCAAGCATTATAAATAGGATTTTAGTGCTTTATTCTCGATCATACAGTAAGCAAGAGGTTACTCGCTCCATCTTAATAATTAGTCAATTACTTAGATAGATTTCTTGCCTGAATTAAAGATAAGTTAAAGAAATTCTGATGAAGTATCTTCTTGGGAAACATACTCGCTATACAGCTTTATTAATTTAAATCGCTTATCTTCAGGTTTCCAGTTTTGCTCTTGGCAGATAAGAGCAGTCAAATGAGTAATGGAGAAGAAAATAGCTACCATGACTAGAATATAGCTATGCAGAGCATACATATGCTGCAAAGTGACGCTGTTAATACCATCTCCACCTGACAAGAGATCTCGGAGGTTTGAACCTACCAGAGGAATCGATGCAACTATGCTTAGTTCGATTTTAAAACGCCAGAAACTTGTTTGTTCCCAATTTAAAATAATTGCTGTCCAACTAAGAGCAATAGCAGTGAGGGCTAGACAAATACTGCTAATCCAAGCAGTTAACCAAGACAGTAAAAATTGTCGTCCTAAAAACATGACAACGATTTGAACCAAAGCTAAGACAATCAAGCTATGACCAGCAAGATTATGTAAACTCAAAATAAGTGAGCCATTAGTCACTTCATTGACAATCATGTTTAAGGATTGGTAAGCTCCAAGTGCTGTAGGCTGATAATAAAAGGCGAGCAAAATACCAGTAAAAGCAGCAATAGCACAAAGGGTAAGTTCCGCTACTGCCAAAAGTGTAGCCGTTCTTTGAAGTATATAGCGATATTGAGCGAGTTTAATCAACTGGGCGATCGCCAAAACTCTGGTTGAGAGAATGGTGAAGTTGAAAAAAATCTTTTCTAAGAGAAAACTTTTAATTTTCAGTAGTCGATTAACAACCATAACTGTCCCTAAGTAGGCTACAAAATATAATAAACGCCAGCGAAAAATTATCATCGTTTGCCAAGCTGGATAAAGCTTTTGCAGAACTGAGCGAGAAGCAATAATATCTCTTAGCCAATCTTGATATTCTGACCACTCTACTGGAAAATGACTGATTAATTTACCTATTTTGCCAGCTATCTCTAAATCCTGAGAATTCATTCACACCACCTCTGGCTCAGATATCCAATAAGCTACGCTCTCTAACAACTGTTGTTTAGTTTCTAGAGCTTCTCTACCAGCCTCTGTAATTTGGTAGTATTTTCGTCTAGCTCCACTATGCTTTTCAGGTGCTTCATCACCCCATTCCGACTTAACAAAGCATTTTTTTTCCAGCTTTTTTAAGTTGGGATAGAGAGAATTAAACCTAATCTGTTTGCCACCACTTTGCTGTATTGCTTCTATAATTTCCAATCCATAGCGTTTTCTGAAACGCAGGGCTGACAAGATTACTTCCTGATTAGGAGTAAGACTCAAATCTAAATTGCTCATATTAATTTTGACTGCATATTCTCGAAAGCTATATATACATATATAACACTATATCTAATAAATAGATATATATTCACGATAAGATTTTAATTCAAAATTAATTAAACTCGGCCATAACGGGCGATCGCCATATTGGCAGGATTTTCTTGATTATGCAACCAAGCCCACATTTGATCTCCCAAAGAAAAATGCCACCATTCTTGAGGGTGTCTGACAAAACCAGAATTAGTCATGATCCTCGATAGCAACTGACGATTAAATTGATACTGCTGACTCTCGCCATCGCGATCGCTAATATAATAATCGGGATGCGATCGCGCAGAAAGTTCGTCAATTTCGCCTCCCATATCTAATGGCTCACCCAAATCATTAATAATAGTTACGTCAACCGCTGCTCCTGTGCTGTGAGGAGGGGGCATGGTTCTGTCTAAGCTTGGTGCTGCCCATAGTTGATAGACTTTTCCCCACAAATCTTGTCGTTGTTGAGCCGATAATTGATGCTCATAAAGATCGAGTTCTTTGACCAGAGAATTAAAGGTATAGTTGACCATATGCTGCTGTACCCCTACAGGACGATAAGCATCATAAACCTTAATTTTCCAACCAGGATAGCGTTTTTCTAGCAAAAACTGTGCTTCTAACAATGCCCGTACCACTCCCTGACGCAAGCAATAAGGAGATTTGTTGCCATATTCTGCCCCTAGTTTGACATAGGGATGGGGTAGTTCTAGGGACAAACTATTTGTAGGAATCGGGATCAGCCGTTCACCACATTCTTCGATCGGGATTTGATGATAGGGTTTCACTATATTTAGAGTTATTTTAAAGTTTTAAAATCGTCTAAAGATTAAAAGAGTAATTTGAATACAGCATGAATCCTTAGTCTTCATTCAAATTTTGACTCACCCTTACCTAGATCGACTACCCTCAAACACAAACTCGATCATAATTTACTCATAATTTGCCGCTCTATATTAGTAACTAATTCCACATATAGTGTTTTTTCTTTATATTTTTCTTTTATACGCTACATATAGTGGTAAGATACTAATTCTTCAAGAGCAAAGAATCAACAGCAATGGATTATCTACGGGAATGGCAGGCGAGTGGTGTGGACGAAGAGCTAACTAATCTCAACGTAGTCAATCTTCAAGGCACTTCTCCCGCAGAGTATTTACTCTATTCTAATTCGATCCCCAGAAGAAATGATGGCAGAATTAGTGAAGGATTTCTTCAGCGTTATGCTCACACAGATGCGGGGGGATGGTGGTGTTCGGGGATCGATGTTCTCAATGGAGATGACGATGTCTGGGGCTGCTTTAAACCAAATCAACCTTTTAATCGGGATAACAAGGTAATTAAATATGAGCATCCACCGAAAACCGCCACAGGGTTGTTTGCCCTCAAAGTTCCTCTTAATCTTTGGCATCAGATTGCCGATCGCTCTGGTATTAAGATCGACTCAGAAGTAGTTAATGAGGAAAGTGCCGATCTGGGCTTTTGGGAATGGCTGATCGATCGTCCTGAAGTTCCTCTCTGCATTACTGAGGGAGCAAAAAAAGCAGGGGCTTTATTATCTGCTGGCTATGGAACAGTAGCTTTACCAGGGATTAATAACGGTTATCGTACCCCTAAAGATGAACAGGGAAAACGCATTGGCAAGTCTCATTTAATCCCCCAGCTGGCAAAATTAGCTACATCTGGACGAGAAATATATTTGGTGTTTGACCAAGATGCCAAACCGAAGACGGTTAAAGCAGTTAATGCAGCCATCAAGAAAATAGGCTATCTGCTACAAAAAGCGGGTTGTCGGGTGAAAGTAGTTACCTGGGATAGTGACTGGGGAAAAGGGGTTGATGATTTAATTACCAGCAAGGGTCAAGCTTGTTTTGCTAAGGCATATGCTGATGCTTTAGATTTGGACAGCTGGAAAGCAAAGTCTTGGACAGAACTAACCTATCCTACGGAAATTCAGCTCAATAGTCGCTATCTGCCAGAATTAAATATCTCGTCGCCAACCAAACTGGTGGGAATCAAATCCCCGAAAGGGACAGGAAAAACTCAGTCTTTGGTGAAAGTTGTCCAACAAGCGATCGCCAAACAGCAAAAAGTTTTAGTAATTGGACATCGAGTGCAGTTAGTTAAGGAATTGTGTCAGCGTTTTGGTTTAAATTATATTACGGAAGTAAGCGATCGCTTAGACAGATCTAGTCTGGGTTATGGTCTGTGTATTGATTCTCTACATGGTTTATCCCAAGCGCAGTTTGAT
>JBDKJC010000225.1:0-6075 GCA_039796815.1 Cyanobacteriota bacterium
GCCTGTCCTGTCGATTCACCTGTGGCACAAAAGCAAACTATCTTAATCGAGCGACACAAGGCAGCGCTCAAACGTTCAGAATTATCTCGTCCTGTCAGAATTGCTCTAGAAGCTGACTTATTTAAAGCAGGAACTACCTTTTTTGATTATGGCTGTGGCTGTGGTGAAGATATTAAACAGATCAAAATCCATGGCTATGCAGCCTCTGGCTGGGATCCTTTTTATCGACCGAATACTAGTCTTGAGCCTGCTGATATTGTCAACTTGGGCTACATAATTAACGTCATTGAAGATCTAGCCGAAAGAAGACAAACTCTAATGAAGGCCTGGTCATTAACCCAAAGAGTGTTAATCATCTCGGCACAAGTATTAGTAGACGATCGCCGTCGTGGTCTAGTGGCATATGGTGATGGTGTGGTGACCAACCGTAACACTTTTCAAAAGTACTATGAACAGGAAGAATTAAAACTTTATATTGAGCAGGTATTAGAGGTAGAAGCAATTCCTGCTGGTTTAGGGATTTACTTAGTCTTCCGTCACGAAACCGAAGCCGAGTTTTTCCGCGCCTCTCGTTTATATTCCCGTCTGAGTACTCCACGGATTCAGGGCAAAGTTAGAAATTTTGAAGACTATCGAGTCTTATTGACTCCTTTAATGAATTTTTATACCAAAAGAGGTCGTTTGCCAGGCAAGGGTGAATTAACCTCAGAAGAAGCCATTAAAGCCGAATTTCGCAGTTACCAGCGAGCTTTTAAACTAATTCTTCAGGCAACAGATCGCCATGAATGGGAGGCGATCGCCGAAAAACGCCGTCAAGATCTTTTAGTCTATTTGGCACTGGGTAAATTTAGTGGTCGTCCTACCATTAGAAAGCTATCTCCTGAAATCAAAGCCGATGTCAAAGCCTTATTTGGTAGCTATAAACAAGCCTGTACTATTGCCGATATTTTGCTGATCCACGTCGGCGATCTGAAAAAAATTGCCAATCTTTGTCAGGCGAGTAATATTGGTAAACAGCTTGATGGAGCCCTAGCCGTACACATCAGTGCATTAGAAAAACTGCCTCCTCTTTTGAGACTATATGAAGGCTGTGCTAGCCGTAATTTCTATCGCTTGGAAAACGCTAATATTGTCAAAATTTACTACAATAAGCCCAAAATAACTTATTTAGTTTATCCAGATTTTGATACTAAAGCACATCCTGCTCTCCAGGCAACTATGGAAGTGGATTTGCATAATCTTTCTGTCACCTATCATGATATCTCTGACGAAACTAATCCTTTAATCTTGCATCAAAAAGATGCTCTGGTTGCACCAGATTATCCTAGCTATAAAAAGTTTGTTCGCTTAACCAAAAAAGAACAAAATTCAGGATTACTCAAAAATCGGGATGCTATTCGCCGTCTTCATGGCTGGTTACGGTGCTTGAGAGAAAATGAAATTATTATTGAAGGACATAAATTAAGCAGCAAATAAAAGCCATTCAATAGCTCTTAGCTGTTAGCCGTTAGCTTTTAGCTTTAAGTTAACGGTTAGACTCGAAAATTATTGGCTCTTTGTGGGCGTGCCGTATAAACATCTGGGGAAACCCCAGATGACAGGCACTTGGGATTGTGACCCACCAGGCTTTTGAAGACCATCAAAATCATAGCGAAATGTATCATTTAGGAATAATTTTGATGGGGGTCTTAAACTCAAGAGCTAAAAGCTAATAGCTAATAGCTTTTTGATAAATCAGTATAGTCATTCCAAAATTAACTGGAATGACTAGAATTAAAGTTGCTTGCGATAGTTACTGGGAGTCGTTCCTAAAAATTTACGAAATTGGATTGTAAGTTGGTTGTGAGTAGAAAAACCAAGTTGTATCGCGATCGCCGCAACTGAAAGTGTAGTTGTCCGTAGTAAGTACGCAGATCGCTCAACACGCTGTTGCATGACATACTGGTAAGGCGACAAACCCACTGATTGTTTAAATAATCGCGAAAAATGATAGGGACTCATTTCTACCTGTTCGGCGATCGCAGCAATTGTTAGATCTGCTGCCAAATGCTCATTAATATACTCAATAACCTGTTGTAATTTTCGTCGTGATAGTCCTCCTGTATATTCACGGATAGGTTGCTCTGGGTTAGCATAATGTCGCAAGAGATGAATCGAAAGTGCTATGGTCAAAGAATCAGCAAATAATTTGCTATGCCACTGATTATTTTGCAGCTCTGCCGTAAGCGATCGCCCAATTTGGTCAATAAAGCGATCGTGGGTGGCATAGTGAGGAATTAGTTCTACGTTATCGGTTGCGATCGATTCATAAGCGACTCTAGTCAAAAAATCTGGTTCGAGAAAGAGTAGGGAAAAAGGACTTGCTTGACTCCAGTTAGCTTGATGTTGAACCATTGCAGGAGCAATTACAATATTAGTCTCTCCCCCAAGCTGTTCTGATTGTCTGCGTCCATCAAATTGTCGCTCTGCATAAACGCTGGGATTAGCTTTATGTACTAAAATCAGATGTCTGATGTGGGCATATTCAGGGGTTTCCCAGGCAGGCTGTTCATGGTATTGCAGATAAAGCCCATCCCATGCCAAATCTTCACTTGAGCGTAGGGCTGGGCGCGGTAAAATCTGGGTAACATCTTCTTCTTGCGTAAAATCAACGGTTAATGATTCTGTGTCTGCCATAATGCCGATATTAACGAAATCCGTAAGCTTGCCAATTATTCAACACTTTCTCTTGTAGCGATCGCGGATATACCCCTGCAAATGAACTCCGTTTGGGCAGATTGTCTACAAAATCATCTGGAGGCAAACAATTATAGATGACTTTACTCGATCGCATTGAAGCTTTCTCAGCTTTTTCTAGGTAAGAAATGAGTGGATTTGAGTCTTCATCTTCAAACAGAATCTCGCCTTTTTGTCCTGGATGATTGCGTGTGGCAAAAGCCCATACTACTTCTTTGAGATTAGTAACATCAATATCATCGTTAACAATCAAATACTTAGGTGTACCCAGTCCTGCCTTGGTTTTGGTTAATGCTTCGCCAATTTGCTGACAAATTGCGATCGAACTAACCCCTGTAGTTTTGTGCCAGTCTGGTTTCAGTGCAATTACATACCAATGGTTTGCACTTTCAAAGGGTGTCCAGGCTGTAGCAACGGGAAATCCAGCTTGGCGAAGTTCGTAAGCAATTTCAGCTGCATTAGGTAGCCCCCAAGCTGTGTGGTTTTCTTCAACGGGTTCCCCTGCTACCGATACAGGTAAAATTGGCTCATTGCGAAAGGTCATGGCACTGACATGGTAAACGGGCTTCTGTGTACCAACACCTTCCCATAAATAGCCTGCATACTCACCCATTGGCCCTTCTGTGTCAGTTTCTGTTGTCGATAGCGTTCCCTCAATCACAATTTCAGCCGTTGCTGGAACATCGAGTTCTACAGTTTCACAGCGCACTACTTCGACAGGCTCACCAAAGTAAGCCCCGACATAATCGGCTTCGCTAAAGTTAGCAGGCAGTGGCATTCCTCCCACAAAGGGAATGAAGGGTTCAACGCCTAATGCCAAAGCAAAGGGCATTGGCAGATTCTGGGCTTTCCACATCCCATGAATTATTCCGAGATGTTGATACTGGGCAACAATTCCAGTCAGGCGATTTTTATCGAGCAACATAATGCGAGCGATCGACCAATTAGTCCAGGTTTTATCTGGAGTTTGTGCCACGACAATACCGTAAGTATTGAGATAGCGTCCCCCGTCACCGTCATGTAACCAAGGTGTTGGCAATCGCAGCAAATCCACCTGTTCGCCAAGGAGAATATTTTCTTTACACGGGCCTGTGGCAACTCGTTGAGGAGGAATCAGAGGGCGATCGCGAGCAGCAACAAGAGAATCGATTATTTCTCTGCCAGTTGATCGGGGATTAAGACCTAATGCGACAGCAATTCGAGATAAATACAACTCAGGCTGACGACTTATTCCCGCAGGTGCGCCCAAGACTCGAAAGCCTGGTTCAATATCTTTAATCTTATTAAACAAAGGGGCAGGCGCACCCGTTTCATAGCAACGACGACAAATAGCACCAATTTCTAGATTCCAATCGACTTCTTGCTCGATTCCTTGTACTTCCCCAATCTCATTCAAGACATCTAAATAATCCCGTAAGCTCTTCAAATGGTTGACCATTGCTTTATAACTCCTTTAAGTCTCTACTCATAAATCAATTCAGTGTCCCAAGAATCTGGCGGTTGTTTGTGCAAAGCGAGGTAGGATTGAGCGATCGCATCTGGATCGAAATGAGTTCCAGGTTCAACCGTACCGCAAATAGTTACAGTTCCTACATGAATACCACTACTGGCTAACTCCTGAGCCAAACTGAAGGTTAAACTACGAATACCTGCTTTACCAATGGCTAATGAAAAGACATCTGCGAAAGGATTAAAAGCTAATCCGCCTCCAGTGAATAAAATAGTACCTTTACGGTTTGCTTGCATGGCTGGAAGAACTTGCTGTACGGCGATCAGCGCACCTGCAACATTAACGCGAAAGTCCGAAATGAATAATTTTGGCTCGAGGGAACTTGGTTTCCCAGGTGTAGATATAGCAGCGTTATAAATGAGAACTTCTGGATCTCCAAGTTGAGTATGAATCTGGGTAAAAGTTTGAACGAGTGATGCTTCATTACTGGCATCTGCTGCGAAGCAATGGACAGCATAACCATTTGCTCGTAATGCTTGGGCATTATCTTCTAATTTGGTGGGATTTCGCGCAATTAGAGCCAGCACATAACCTTCTTTGCCAAAGACTTTGGCGACTCCCATACTGACTCCAGCCCCAAATCCCACGATCGCACAAATTTTCTGATTCATTTCGATTTCTCCAATGTTGTCTTGAATGCTTTGATGTCCGTAACTAAGCTAGATGATTGAAGATTTTGTAGCGATCGCGATCGGTTTTCTTCAGAAAAAGAATAACAGGCATCTTGAATTAATACTGAAACATATCCCAGATCGGCTGCATGACGTAGGGTTGGTTCAATGCCAAATTCTAATACTGCCCCAACAACTGCTACTGCTTCAATACGGGCATCCCGTAAAGCAAAATCAAGATAAGATCCAACGAAGGCTGACATCATCAATTTGTCAAAGGCTACTTCTGATGGCAAAGGTGCTAACTCTGGGGCAATCTCATGGGCTGGAGTATTGGGCAAGAAATTAGGCTCAACCTCAGCAGCGGTTTTGACACGTTGTAGTGCCATTGCACCTTTAAGTTGTGAAACACCTGCAAGTTCTTTAGGCAGTGTGGTATGACGAGAAAAAAATATTCGCATCTTACGCGATCGCGCTGCATCAACTATTTGTTTCACCTGTTGAATAAATTCAGCATCTCGCCCATCAACATGAGAGATTTTGGTATCACCGACACAATTATAAAAAGCCCCATTTTCAGCGATCGTTTGGGCGAACCAACGCATATTCTGCATCAGCATATTTGGTCGTAGATGTGTCCATGCTATCCCCGACTGTTCTAAATGCTCTTCGATTTGGCGATGCCATTTTTGAAATGTGCTAGGTACTTCACCTGCCCTCATCACTGAAAGAGTGTAATTTCTTGCAGATTTTGGTAATTACCCGAACCCGTGGGAAACTCAATTTTAAAATCGTCTCCTAGATAATTGTGGAAATTTTGTAGGGCTTCTAAAATCAGATAATTAATCGGAAACCAAATTGGCCCGCGCCAGTTGGAATTACCGCCTAACATCGCTGAAGTAGATTCAGCAGGTTCGTAATCTACTCGATGTTCACTTCCCCCAAGGGCGATCGCATAGGGATGATTGAGATGATATTTGGAAACCGAGCGAATGCCATGAGGGCTTAAAAATTCGTTTTCATCGAACATATAAGTAAGCAGCCGTCGTAATTTATTAGGTGTGTCATCTTTATGCGGTGTGGCATAGCATAAGGCTAGTAGTCTTTTTGCGCCTACTCCTTCAGTTTCCATACAGGCAACATTCTGTTTAAGATCGATGCGATGTTTGATAAACCAGTTCAAGCGATTTTTAAAACCTGGCAATTTATCGATCGTTT
>JBDKJC010000226.1:0-6071 GCA_039796815.1 Cyanobacteriota bacterium
AATAAGACATAACGTTAAATCCAATCAAGCGAGGGTTTGTCTATGTTTTCCCAACTTCCAGAATCTCGAATGCACTGGATTCGCTGGATACTGACTATTGGCTGGCTTCTGGTTATCGCTTCCCTATTTTATGATCCCTGGACATCGGCATTAACCGAACCTAATCATCCCTGGAGTATATTACGGCTACCCAACAACTGTATACAGGTGCAAGGTGTATGTTTAGCCGAACAACCCTACCCTTTGGGAACGACTATCTTCTGGGGAGCTATTGTCCCAGCGGCAATCTTTATTTTGTTGGTGTTTGGACATGAACTATGGCGACGGATTTGTCCGCTATCTTTTTTATCTCAGATTCCTCGTGCTTTAGGCTGGCAACGACAATTTAAACGGGAAAATAAAAAGACTGGGAAAGTGCGCTATGAATTAGCGAAGGTTAATGCAGATTCGTGGTTGGGTCGCAACTATCTTTATGTACAATTTGGTTGGCTATTTGTGGGATTATGTGGGCGAATTTTATTTTTTAACGCCGATCGCTTAGTGTTGGCTGGTTGGATACTCTTCACAATCGCAGCTGCGATCGCCGTAGGTTATTTTTACGGCGGGAAGTCTTGGTGTCAATACTTTTGTCCCATGGCACCTGTTCAAAGTATTTATAGTGAGCCTGGGAGCTTGTTAAGTAGCAAAGCCCATATGGATGTTCAGCCTATTACTCAGTCAATGTGTCGCACTGTACTACCTGATGGTCAAGAGCAGAGTGCTTGTGTCGCTTGCCAAAATCCTTGCATTGACATTGATGCTGAACGCACCTATTGGAACAGTTTAAATAAGCCTGAAACTACGTTTTTGCGGTATGGGTATGTGGGTTTAGTGATTGGCTATTTTTGTTATTACTATTTATATGCAGGCAACTGGAACTATTACTTTTCTGGGGCTTGGCTGCGACAGAGCGATCAGCTAGCTTCTCTATTTAGCCCTGGACTTTATTTATTTGGACAGGCGATCGCTATTCCCAAACTAGTTGCTGTTCCCCTAATACTGGGAGGATGTACTGCGATCGGCTATTGGATCGGACGGTGGGTTGAAAAACGTGTCAAGTCTTATAGTCGGCGACATGATGACAAACTAGCAAGCGAGACAATTCGACATCGTATTTTTACCCTTGGCACCTTTGGCATTTTCAACTTCTTCTTTATTTTTGGGGGTCGTCCCCTGGTTCAGCTTCTACCTTTGTCGGTGCAGTATATCTACGACCTGGGTTTGGTCTGCTTTAGTACTCTCTGGCTTTACAAAATCTGGAGACGCAGTCCCGATCTCTATTCTCGTGAAAATCTCGCGAATCGATTCCGTAAACAATTGGAAAAATTACAGCTTAATGTTTCACAGTTTTTAGAAGGGCGTGTACTTAATGACCTCAATACTCACGAGGTTTATGTCTTAGCTAAAGTTCTGCCTGGTTTTACCCGCGAGAAACGACACCAGGCATATAAAGAGGTGGTACGAGAAGCGTTGGAAGAAGGCTATGTGAACTACTCCAGCAGTTTGGAAATCTTACAGCAAATGCGCCAAGAATTAAATATTACTGATAATGAACACCGCGTCGTGTTGGACGAATTAGGTATTGAAGATCCAGAATTGCTCAATCCTAATCGCCAACGTAGTTTAGAAAATCAAATTCGCTTGAGTGGTTACCGCAAATCGTTAGAACGACTAATATTGCTACAAAGCATACAGCCCGATCGCCAGACATTAGAGCAATTATCAGCTCAAGATTCAGCTGCAATTCGTTCTCTACGTAGTGAATATTCTGTCACAGCGCAAGAAGAAGAATGGATCTTAAGTGGATTTGTGGCTAACAATGGTAGTGTCAAAAAGGCGGAGTTTCTTCTGGCTCAATTACCCGAATTGGTTGATGGTTATCGTGCCTTAAATCAACCCATGCTTCACCAGTATCAAGCGGTGTTAATGCTGCTACGGGAAAACATTAAGCACAAAAAAGAACTGATTGTGCGCTCAATTCTGGAAACACTGACACTCCTGCAAAATGACCCAGCTACCCCAGCTTTAGTACAGTCCTTACAACAGGCTTCACCTGGGATTTTAATTGAAATTCTAGACCAAGAAGACTGGAGCGATCGCCTCTCGCCAGAGATACTACAACTTTTGACTCAACCTGGAGAAACTCCCGTGACTTGTTCTCTGGAAGCTTCTACAGCAGAAATTTTGGGTCATTTAGAAGCTCTGCTACAGGAGCAAAATCCTCTAATTCAGTCTGCTGCGCTCTATATGATTGCTCAATTGGATACAGAACGCGCTCAGGCGATCGCCCGTAATCAACATCATCAGGTCAGTCCTCAGCTTGTACAGGAAACTGCCGAACGACTACTATCTTTGCCAACACCTAACCCATCGCTCACCGAATTTCCGACCTTAGAGAAGCTAGTTTATTTATTTAATAGCGATTTCTTTCACCGTATGCAAAGTGAAACTTTGATCGCCCTAGCTCATCGGGCAGAAGTGAGAACCTACTCTAGCGGTGAAGCGATTACAGAAGCGGGAGATACTTGCCGAGAATTATTACTTCTGATCGAAGGTAATGCCAATATTCACTATCAAAATCAAACTGGGACGGAAATTCGCGTTGAACAGCTTCATCCAGGACAAACCCTTGACGAGTTAGAAGTTTTGACACACAGTACTTCAGAAAATACCATCATTGCCGACAGCGAAAAAACCCGCATTTTAGCAATTTCTGTTGATGCTTTTGACGATTTATTAGACAATGATCCTGATTTTGCACGACGGGTTTTGGAATTGGAAAGTCGGCAGTTGCAGCGCTTTATGCGATCGGTGCAGTCTTTTTAAGATGGTTTTTAGTTAAGTGCGATCGCTTTTTAGCTGGGAAATCTACTCCGACTCGTTACTTCAATAGATAATTAAAAATTGGAGAAGTAAATTTCAGACAATGTTAAACAAACTAGCTGACCTCAATCCCCAACTTCAACAACGATTAGGACTCTCTTTAATCGAAATTTCTAAATTTTGTGAGGAGTAGCAAATTGTGGAAATGGCACTGTTTGGCTCGGTGTTAAGCGAAGACTTTAAAGTCGATAGTGATATTGACATCATCGTAAAATTTGCCCCAAAAGCACCTCAAGGATTATTAACCCTTGCCAAAATTAAACATCAGTTAGAAACAACCATAGGGCGCGAGGTTGATATTGCCCTGAAAGAATCTGTAGAGAACAGTGAAAACTGGATTCGTCGTAACGAAATCTTAAAAACAGCACGGGTGATTTATGAGCAGAGATAGTGCCTCACTCCTGGATATTGTTAATGCCGTGCAACAGGTTTTGCGCTTTGCTAAGAGACTCGATAAAGCTGACTTGGCAACCAACGAGGAAAAGCAATCTGCCATTCTCTATCAAATTTTAGATGGGTAGCAAAACTATAAAGAACGATCGCCTTTAAAATAGTTCTCAGTTTGTAACTGGGGTGGCTTTGGTTACCGAACCATTGTTAAGACCCATAGTAAAGTTCAAAGGTATATCAGGATAGCTTTTGGCAACCTGTCGATAAACACTATAGTTGGTAGGCAAGTTTAATCTTTCACCTTCTCTATCAAACTTGACTCGGTATTCTATATTTTGTCCTAATTCAAGTTTTCCAATCTTTTCACCAGGGTTTTTTTTGCCAGCTTCAATTTCATCGACAGATGGTTTAGGAGGTAATTTGGGCCACCAAACATCTTTTTCATTTTCTTTTTTAACTGCTCCTTCAGGCTCTACTCCGTTGACGGTAGTTAGCGAAGTTGACTCGAATTCTTGATAATGTCCTCTTTTATCATCTGTTGGCGCGTTAGAGTAGTTTACTTTCCAGGTATAGGTTGCTTTGGCCGTTGCCTCATATTGTCCTGCACCAGATTCACTAGTACCACAGCTATTAATTGCGATCGCTAAACTTAGAGCTGCTGTGGCTAGACAAATACGATTAAATTTTCGTCGAGTAATGAAGGGAGAATTTTTGCTCATCATTAATCTAAGCCAATTTTTCTAAAAACTTAAAAATATATACAATAATATTTTAACTTGTGTATACACACATATATATGTGTGTAATATATTACAAAACTATTGTTATCAAGTTACCTATATAGTTAAAATTAATACTCTTCACTCTTTAATTTATTTTTTGCCAGTATATCTAATCGGCATCTGGAGTTCAATTAATCATCAAAAAATATTGTTTTATTCACCCTATTGTAATCGGTATTATTCACTATATATTCAAAAAATTAAATATCGACTACGAAGGTACTATTCTGAACTTGATTTTAGCTACCTTAGTTGTAACACTAGCTTCTATGGCGATCGCCTTTGGTTTTAAAATAGTCTTCAAGAAGAATAGTCGCTATCTCATTGGCTGGTGAAAATTTTAGTTAGATTTTTAGCGATCGCTAGATAACTTAGCGCAAGTAGGTAGGGTTTTGGCTGAACGATAACTTTCCACAAAATATCCCCCTTCTGTATATTAGACGAGAGATAGTTGTTGAATCAAGTCATGCTTATTCATTATATTAATGGTAGGTTTAAATTCTTAAGTAATCTCAATTTAGGAGGTTTTTCCATTATTGTTGCCAGGGATTTGCATTTAACAATCTTTATTTTAGTAACTAGGAGTTTCATTTTAAGCTATGACGCAATCTTGACAGATTTTACCGATATAATATATATTACTGGGTTAGCAATTAGTATCTAATAACTACTATTAAAACTTAAATTTTAAGCTTAATTATTTTAGATCTATCTATCTATCTATCCTATGATTTTACTCATAGACTTTGAAAAAACTATATGTCATTCAATATAAATGAGCTTAGTTATCAGGAATCTCGGATTCTAGTTTGGTCACAGAGGAATATAGAAAATTTTATTTTTAACTCTTGTTTATTTGAATTTGAAGATATTATTCATAAAGTTGACATAGTAGATCTTATTTCACCTCCACAATATAGCTGTAGTGAGAAACTCGTCAAAAAGCTTGTCAAAAATAGTACACAATATTTTAAACCTCTAGCTAATCTTAATCCATATTTATATCCTCTGAATTTAAAGCAAGAATATGATGTTTTCTTGACTATTTTAGACTTTCCTAAGAATTTATCCTCAATCAACTTATTAAAAAATCGGCGGAAACAATGTCAATTTTCTGTATGCTATTTAATTGAAATTTGGCGCAAAGATCTGCCAAAGTTAAAAAACTTTCTAGAATTTTTTCAAAACTTCGATTTAATTTGCCTCGGTCATTCGGAAATAGTAGATGATGTGCGGAAAATTATTAATCGTCCTTGCATCTATCTTCCTCCTGGAGTTGATGCACTCAAGTTTTATCCAGATTTGAAAAAGAGCGATCGCTCTATCGATCTGCTTAATTTAGGTAGACGTTCGGAGGTAGTTCATCAAGCTTTGCTAGAATTAGCCGAGCAGAAAAACTTTTTCTACTATTATGACTATCTTAGTGGTGCTAATCAACGTGGCGATCGCCATCAAGAGCATCGAACTTTAATTTCTAATCTGCTAAAGAGCAGCCGTTACTTCATTACCAATCATGCCAAGGTAAATAGGCCACAAGAAACTGATGGACAGAGAGAAATTGGCTATCGTTTTTTTGAAGGAGCAGCAGCAGGATGTGTTTTGCTTGGCTGTCCTCCCGATAATGTTGCTTTTAAACATTATTTTGATTGGGACAATGCCATAATTCCCATTGACTTTGATGAACACAACATTGTCAAAATCATTGCTGAACTTGATTCTCAGCCAGAACTTTTAAAACAGATCCAGACTGATAACGTTGTCAATTCTTTACTTAGACATGATTGGGTATACAGATGGGAACAAGTGCTGGAAAAATTGGGTATGTCACTCACCCCAGGTATGGAAAAACGCAAATGTCAACTGCAAGAACTTGCTCACGCCTATACAAAAAGATAGTTAAGCTACTTCATGTTTTTCACATAATCACTCCTGAATGACCTTCTATTTCTCCCATTGGTTCAAATCTTCCTCCTAAGT
>JBDKJC010000227.1:0-6070 GCA_039796815.1 Cyanobacteriota bacterium
TAACAAGCTAGTGGTTCGTCACTATTTTAATGAAGCATCAAAAGACTAATCTGTTTTCTATTGCCTGTGACCAAGTAATAGTTAACTCTTTGATCTTAACATTAATTAACGATAGATTATCATTTGTTAAAATCTTTAGTGCTGACTGAGGCTGTTCAACTATACCAATCTTGCTCCAACAGTCGGTTAAATTATCTTGGAGATAAGTTTCCCAAATCTCAACTAGATCTGGACTTACAGATACAACAATCTGACTTGCTAGTTCACCAAACAAAATTTCATCTAAACGTTGAGACTCGGATACAGAGATATTGACTGTTGCGCCCAGACTATTGCCTATACAGGCTTCGGCTAAAGCAACGGCTAATCCGCCTTCTGCCAAATCATGAGCCGACTGAATCCATCCCTGACGAATACCATAGCGACAAGCAGCCTGAACACTTTTTTCGAGAGCAAAATCAACTACAGGAGGTTTTCCTGCCACCGTGCCGTGAACGGCTGCTAAATATTCAGATCCACCGAGAACATAATTAGAGTTACCCAAAAGATAAATAACGTCTCCTTCTTTATTCCAAGACTGTCCACAGATTTTAGTCAGATCCGAAACTAAACCCACCATGCCAATTACGGGAGTGGGATAAATCGGTTGAGGATTACCCTGAGAATCTAATGTTTCGTTGTACAGGGAAACATTGCCTCCCGTGACAGGAGTAGCTAATTCCCGACAGGCATCGGCTATCCCCCTACAAGCGTTAGCTAATTGCCAATAACCCACTGGTTTTTCAGGACTACCAAAGTTGAGATTATCTGTAACTGCCAGAGGTTCTGCTCCAACACAGCTTAGGTTACGCGCTGCTTCGGCGACGGCTGATTTTGCCCCTTCATAGGGATCGAGATAGACATAACGGGGGTTACAGTCGGTAGTTGCTGCTACGCCAATCTTACAGTCTTCGGGTTTGGCATCGATGGGACGGACTCTAATGACCGCTGCGTCAGCTCCTCCAGGCAAAAGGATGGTATTATTCTGTACCTGATGATCATATTGACGATATACCCATTGCTTCGAGGCGATGGTGGGGGTATCTAATAGCTGAAGCAAAATTTCATTCCAGGTTTTGTAAGTTCCCCGAACATCTATCCCTTGATAATCGCAGCCAGGTAAATTAGCTGTTGTCCATTGAGCGGCTTCTTGGGCATAGGCAGGGGGTTCGGTTAACAATTCTCTGTGATAGATAGGCGTATCATCCGCTAAGGCAGTCGCAGTGACCTCTGCTGCTATTTTTCCCTGGTATAAGATTCTGACTACTGGTTCTTTAATTACCGAACCTGCAACCACCGCCTGAAGTTCCCACTTGTGGAAAATATCAATTAATTCTTGTTCTCTACCTTTTTGCGCCACAAACAGCATTCTTTCTTGGGACTCAGAGAGAAGGTACTCATAGGGAGTCATGCCTGGTTCTCTGGCGGGGATTAAATCCAGATCCAGTTCAATACCCACGCCACCCTTGTCTGCCATCTCGGAGGTAGAACAGGTCAATCCTGCTGCCCCCATATCCTGTGCTGCCACTACTGCGCCAGTCTTAAAAGCTTCTAAACAAGCTTCTACTAAGGATTTTTCTAAAAAGGGATCGCCTACCTGTACTGCTGGGCGGTCGTCCAGCGAATCATCGGTTAACTCTGAACTAGCAAAACTTGCTCCTCCCATACCGTCTCTACCAGTGGTGGAACCAACATATAATACTGGGTTGCCGATACCCGATGCCCCAGATTTGACAATTTCTGTGGTTTCCATCAGTCCCAATGCCATTGCGTTGACTAGGGGATTACCCGAATAAGCGCGATCAAAGTAAATCTCTCCTGCTACCGTCGGTACACCAATACAATTACCATAATGTGAGATGCCTTCAACTACCCCTTGAAATATACGCCTGGTTTTGGCATCTTCCAAATTACCGAAGCGCAAAGAATTAAGAATGGCGATGGGACGCGCACCCATAGTAAAAATATCTCGCAGAATGCCCCCTACGCCTGTGGCTGCTCCCTGAAATGGCTCAACTGCCGAAGGATGGTTATGGGATTCAATTTTAAATGCTAGTTGCAAACCATTACCTAAATCTACCACCCCAGCATTTTCTCCTGGTCCTACTAAAACTCTTTCTCCTGTAGTGGGAAACTGGCTTAAAAGAGGTCGAGAGTTCTTATAACAGCAGTGTTCTGACCACATGACCCCAAACATACCTAACTCGGCTTTGTTAGGATGACGACCTAAACGATTGACAATTTCTTGATATTCCTCTGGTTTGATACCTTCTGAGGCGATTTCTTCAGCACTAAAGGGGGTAGATGCAATCTCAGACATAGATAATTTTTACTCTTGGCACAAGCCTTATTTTATCTATTCCTGGTCAAATACAATCATGATTTTTTAATTATTTAAATTACGAAAATAAAATTTATAGCGATTACCTTCCAGTACTTAGAGGACTAGTTTCGTATTCCACATCCGTTTTTGGCGATCGCTATTTTAAAATTAACTTTTGAATTTATTTGAAATCTAGATTATTTTCTTTGATTCAATTCAGTAAAAATATTGATTATTATCATCATAAATCAAGAGACTTATATCTTACATGAGCTGATTTTAAGAACTAACTATATCTTTGATATTTGTTTGGGGAACAATAGATTGTTGGCTTTTAATCAGATAATATTTGTCATGAAGCAGAATAAAAAAAATAAATCGCGTCAAAGTAACACCTGTATAAACTTTGATTTAAAAGCTAGACCAGTACATTATGACTTTTCTTATAAAAAGCCTTTTCCCTCGCAAAAAACTATTAAACAATTACTTAGTGAAGGTTACATCGGTATCGATCATAAGTTAGTTTATGACCATGCTTTTGCTGCCGTAGCCTACAAATTTAGAAACGAAATTCAATGGACTATTAGTAATCGTCATGAGCCAGAAGTTTGGCTCATGACTAAAGATAATATGGCTTTACAGCAACTAGCTGAATTTATGCTGAGTAAATTTAGCTGGTCGCCAGTAATTTATAAAGATATACCAGAAGAAGCGTTTATTTTTACTCCTAACAATAATACTGAAAGAGCAGCGATCGAGGCAACAATTTCAGGAGAATATGGTTGGCAAGGTTCTTTGTATGCCCTTGAATTATATGAATATCAGGATAATGAAGCGGGATTTATTTTTGCTACCAAACCATTAGATTCTCCTAACCAAGAATGGCTCTTAGTTAAACTCAATTTTATTGATTACACTGGTTCTTGGAGTCACCACGAAGGGACAATTGAACAGGTTTATTATATTTGGAAAGAAAATATTGAGTTGGCCGAACCTAACTACAAACCAACTACTGACGAAATACTCGATGCGATTAAGGATTGATTTTTGCTACCAAGTCAAATTTACTTGGTAAGCTAGGTAAGATAGATTATGCAAATTATTCACAATTGCGATCGCATATTAAGCAAATGATTATTTTACCTGGTGCAACGGTTAAAGTTACCAATTCTGACGATATTTACTTCAATTACCAGGGATTGGTACAGCGTATTGATGATGGCAAAGTAGCAGTGTTATTTGAAGGTGGTAACTGGGATAAGTTAGTAACTTTCAATCTAGGGGAATTGGCAGCGGTAGATTTAACCAAGAAGAAAAAGTAAAGGTTAATTTACCACACCCGATAGCCGAGAGAAAAAAGCACTATTTCGCACTTTTTTTGTTTATCCCTCCCAGTCTTAATAATGCGTCTACCCCTACCTCAATTTACAGTTGATGGTCGCAATCCCAAGCATATTGGAGAGGTGATCGAAACTTCGACAACTCAATATTTAGCTCAATGTCTCGAACCCGAAGACCTTAAGTTTCCCGTAATGCCTCCGTTTGGTAGCTGGATTAAGTCTTTTGACGAAGAATCTGGCAATAAGATTTTTGCTGTTGTTACCTATGTCACCACTAGTCCGATTGATTCAGTCCACCGTGCGCGCGCGTTAGGCTTGTCTTTAGAGGAATTGCGGGAACAGCAGCCACAGATTTTTGCCATGCTGAAAACTGAATTTAAAGCGGCGATTGTCGGGTTTGAAACACCTAGTAATTTGAACAGTAATAACTTAGGTCAAGTCTATCAATACTTACCTCCTCGCCCACCTCAGATTCACCAGTCGGTATATCATTGCGACACTGAAGAAGTAGTTCACTTTACAGAAAAAATAGACTTTTTGAGAACTTTATTGTCAGTCAAAGATATTCCTGTCGAATCTTTGGTTGCCGCTTCAGTCAGAGATGTTTATCGTCAACGTCAGGCAAATCGAGATTGGCTGGTGAATGTGGGACGTACTCTAAGTACTCTGCTTAAGGATGATTATGACCGTCTGCGTTATATCCTGAGTCAAATTCATTGGTAGCTATCAATCTTTAGCTTAAGTGGCTAGATGTAGGGATAAGCTCGATATTTATTTTGACTATAATTTTTGGCAGGTGCGATCGCAAATAATATAAATACGCTGTAACATTTAATTAAATGGGGTGTCCATAGATTGCAATACCTTAATAAACTCTTGCAATACTGGCAAAGTGACAACAGAACGCCAAGCTGCTGCAAACTCTATTTTCATGGTAAAGTCTCCTCCCATCGGTTTACAGACTAGATCTTGGCTAACTGACTCTTGCAAACCTGCGGGAATAAAAGTAATTCCCATCCCTGCTGCTACAAAACAGATTCGAGTTTGATGACTGTTTACTTCTTTAACAATCTGAGGTTGAAATCCAACTTGACGGCACAACTTTAAAAATCCATCGTAGAGAAATGGTCCTTCTGAACGAGGATGCAAGATAAAAGACTCATGGGCTAAATCTTGTAAAGACAGTGATTGTTTGGATTTTTTGATCGCTAAGTGATGTTGTTTGGGCAATACAGCCACAAATTCTTCTGCCAAAATTGGATAAAGTTCCAATCCACGCTCATCAATAGGTGGATGCAACAATCCTAAATCTATTTCACCCCTGTTTATTGCAGTTACTTGTGCTTCTGTAGAGAGTTCTAACATTTCTACCTCTACTTGAGGATAACCCACTCGAAAACGCCCAATTAATTCTGGTAGCACGGTATAGATAGCAGTCGATGTAAATCCAATAGTTAATCGCCCTACTTCTCCTGAAGCAGCACGCTTGGCTAGTTTAATCGCCTTCTCTGTATCCTGTAGAAGTCGTTGTGCTTGCTCTAAAAAAACTTCACCTGCTTTGGTTAACTTGACTGTGCGTTTAGTTCGGATAAATAGCTGAATTTCTAATTCTGTTTCTAAGACACGAATCTGTTTACTTAAGGCGGGCTGAGTAATATCTAAAAGTTCTGCTGCCCTACCAAAGTGTAACTCTTGGGCAACCGTCACAAAATAGCGTAGCTGTCGAAATTCCATTAATAACTAAAAGTTATTAGTTTAGCATCAAAAATGACTTGGACAAACGGGTTTTAATTGTTTTATTCTCAATAAATATCCTGAAATCAAAAATATTCGTAATATATTTAATTTTTGATGATCGAGAAAAATCAATCAAAGCTACTTGTTTAATGCGGAATAACTTGATGTTATTTAAATTAATCATCTTTTGATCTTTTTAATTCGTTGGTCGCCATTCATTCAGGATGCTTATAAAAATCAAAAAAAATGGGACAAGCATTTAGAAAGAATATTGCAGAATTAGGTTCGTGTAGTTTTCTAATTAGATACACTTCAGCAATTTATAATCAGACAGATTCAGATAAAGATGATTAAATTTAAAAATTTTAAAACAGCTTGGTTGATATTAATCGGTTTTATTTTAGCTATTTTTATCTATGGACTATTACGGTTAATCGAACCAGTTAAACTTGCGCCAATTTCTTCAGCAAAACAATCAGTGACATTTAACGGCGATAAATTACTAATTGCTTCTGATGCCGATATGGTAGCAACCGCCTATGCAGATGCCAAGCTAGATCGGGTGGCTGGAGTGGAAGATACCTGACTGCCTGACACAAGTGGATGAAAGTTAGACGTGGCAGAATTTAGA
>JBDKJC010000228.1:0-6065 GCA_039796815.1 Cyanobacteriota bacterium
GAACTAGCGTCCTTGGAACTTTTGTAGTTATTTTTTAGTCTAGAAAAAACATCCAGAAAGTCTATACTGAGGTTAATTAAGTACATGAGTCTATCTCTTTCTGCATCCTGGTCAAAAGCTAAGATGAGCAATCAAAGCTTAGTGTCTCCCGAAAAACTTTCTAATTACGAGCTTATTGTTTTTTGCCAAGCAGATGCCCAGCCAGACAAGGCAGCTTTTGCGGAATTGCTGAGAAGATATCAGTCACATCTCAATCGCCTGTTCTATCATTTAGCTCCAGATTGGCAAGAACGAGCAGATTTAGCCCAAGAGGTATGGATTCGAGTCTATCGTAATCTCCATCGTTTACAAGAACCTGCGAAATTTCGTGGCTGGTTAAGCCGCATTGCCACTAATCTTTTTTACGATGAATTACGTAAACGTAAACGTGTCAATCCTCCCCTATCTTTAGATGCACCTCGATATGTCGAAGATGGTGAGATGAGTTGGGAACTTCCCGATGAGGCCCCAAGTCCTAGTGATGATCTAGCAACTCAAGAGTTTTATGAGCATTTACGGACAGCAATATCTCAGCTTCCCGAAACTTTTCGGACTACAATTGTCTTGAGAGAAATTGAAGGACTGCCTTATGAAGAAATTGCCGAAATGACAGGAGTATCTTTGGGAACAGTAAAATCTAGAATTGCGCGAGCTAGATTAAAACTTCAGTCGGTGTTGCAAAAATATCTTGATGAAGAGGTAGATTAGTAGATATAAGCAGATGATCGATAGCTCAGATTAAATTAAATCAGTTAAATCAATTAAAAATAATTTTTTATATTTTTTTAGCATGGTGATGCCAAAATGACATCCAAATTTGAAGATTTAAAACATGATAAATCTATAGACAGCTTAAATCAAATAGAATTACCTACCGATGGTTTTGAGCTGCTCAGTGCCTATATTGACGGAGAACTATCCCCCAAAGAAAGGCATCAGGTACAAACATGGATCGATCGAGATCCTCAGACGAAGCGACTTTATCTTGAACTATTGGCTTTACAAAGTCAAATGCAGGCATTAAAAGCACCTCCTAGCCATAGAACTACAGGACAAATGACGGAGCAAGTATTTCAAGCTTTAGATTGTCAGCGTAGTCGGCGCAGGCTAGTGTTAGCTGGAAGTGCGATCGCTGTATCTGCTTTAGCTTCTATAACAGGCTTATTCTTAGGCATTATGTCTCCAAGTTTAAAAGTGGCTCAATCTCCCAACTCAGGAGAAAACCTCTCCGATAATGTCATGTTGGCTGTAGCGTTAAACAAGCCTACCATTAATATTCCCGAGCCAGTCAGTAATTACACAATTCAACAGTCAAACTCTTTAAAAAATTAAATCTAGCTATTTAAGCTATTTAAATTTCAAACGTAATTATTAATATTAAAATAATTCAGTTATGATTCAGTTATGAATTTAATCATGTTTACTCAACTTAAACTTAAATAGTTAAGAGTTGGAGAACGCCACAATCCATACAAGATTGTATAAATTTGTATAAATAATTGTTATAAATATACTCAATTACTAGTTAGATTAATGGTAAAGAATTAATTAGCTTAATTCAGCGTAAAGAATTTTAACAAAAGGCTTTGGGGAAACCAGTATGCTAAATGTAAAAATTCTTAATAACAATTGTCATTAATTCGGTTTACGCTAACAAACTAGGTAGTTTTTTGAATCTTTGGCTACAAAATTAAGATTTAGTACGTTAATCATAAAAATAAGGAATTTAGTATGAGCGTTAATTTAGCCACAATGTTGCGCGAGGGGACAAAAAAGTCTCACACCATGGCAGAAAATGTTGGTTTTGTAAAATGTTTTCTCAAAGGAGTAGTTGAAAAAAAATCTTATCGCAAGCTAGTGACTAGTCTTTATTTCGTCTATTCGGCAATGGAAGAAGAAATGGAGCGACTAAAAGACCATCCAGTATTGTCTAAAATTTATTTCTCTGAACTAAACCGTAAACAAAGTTTGGAACAAGATTTACACTTTTATTACGGTGCTAATTGGCGCGAAGAAGCAAAAAACACCAAAGCAGGTAAAGCTTATGTGGCACGCATTCGCGAAATAGCCCAGACTGAGCCTGAATTACTGGTAGCTCATTGCTATACTCGCTATTTAGGTGACTTGTCTGGTGGGCAAATTTTGAAGAAGATTTCTCAAAGAGCTATGAATCTTACCGACGGTGAGGGAACAGCTTTTTATGAGTTTCATGATATTGCCGATGAGAAAGCTTTTAAAAATAAGTACCGTGCGGCAATGGATGAGCTACCTATCGATCAAGCTACCGCCGAAAAAATTGTTGATGAAGCTAATGCAGCTTTTGGCAAAAATATGGAATTGTTCCAAGAACTTGAAGGTAACTTGATTAAGGCGATCGGCGTAATGTTATTTAATACTCTAACTCGTCGCCGTACTCGTGGCAGCACAGAATTGGCTACCGCTGAGTAAATGATTGATAAGGTTGGTAAAACCAAATTTATAGAAAGCTTAAATCACTAATAAATTAGTGAAACTACAGATATCAAAGCTAGTTACTGCACTCTAGCTTTAAGTTGCACAAAGATTAATATCGACAAAAACAATCCTGAAAGTTGGGTTGCGGTTAGAACTAGGTTTAAACCTACACTTTATCGCTTACTGACTCTCAGGATTGTCTGCTTTTGAGGAGAATTATTGATTGTCAACTTTTTTAGACTTTAGTTAGATTATTGCTAGCGTAAGTATCCAAGGAGAAAGCAGGAATGCGATCGCTGTAATTGGTGTCTTGCCCTGTAAAGGTTTTGGCTAGTATTTCAAATGATTCAGATTTGAGGTTACGCTCGTGAATGGGCTTAGTTTGTTCTCCGCGAAAATAAGCTTGAGTACCAATTACTGATGCTGCTGTCCAACCAATTAAGATTACTGCGATTAATAAAGTTGTCATAACCAATCTCTACTTGTTTAAGTTTTTTAGCTTTATGTAAAATAATGTAACAAAAACTTGATTTATAGACAAGATACAAAAATTACGGTTTTTACTACTAACAATGAATAAAGGGGCGAAGCCCCTAGCTATAAGCTATAAGCCCCTAGCTATAAGCTTTTTAGGTGGTTTTTCCGCTTTGTTTGTAATTCAACGAGATTAACTTTTTTGATGGTTAGCGGTTTTGTAAAATTGCTTTCATAATTGTTTTTGATCTTTCAATTTCTGCTGAAGAAGGTGCTGTTTGTTGCCAACTAGAACGTTGATTTAAATTTTCCAACCATTTAGTTACTTTGGAATATGGTTCTAAACTAATTCCGAGATTAGGAATTGCTGCGACTGCTGTTCCTGCAACAATATCGGCATAGGTTAATTTTTCTTTAACAAAATAAACTCGATCTTCTGGCAAACTAACTTCAAAATATTGCAATACTGTCGCCATACTTTGTCTAGCTTGTTTAATTTTCTGCTCTTCAACTGGTATGTCTAACATTTCTTTCATCAACACAATGGAAGCAGGTGGTAGTTCATTTAGGGTTACTAATTCAATCATGCGCACCTTAGCTATATCCTCAGCATTAGCAGGCATAAATGAAGGATCGGGAAATTTAGCTTCGAGATAATCTAAGATTGCTAAAGACTCAAAAATTTTTAAGTCTCGATCTACCAATACGGGAATATGATGAAAAGGATTGAGTTCCAAAAAATTTGGCTGAAATTGATCGCCGTTGAGTTTTAATAAAATTGGTTCAAACTCTAGTTTTTTTTCTAATAGAGTTACCCAAACTCGACGGGCATTGATTGAAAGACGAGAATAGTAAAATTTCAGCATTATTAAAACCTCATAATTACGACCAGAACCTTTGATTCTCAATTTACAGCAATTGAAGCAAAGAGGAGGCGCTGGAAAATTAATCATTGATCGAAGCTATGGTATAATGCGCTGCTCGTCAATCTCGTTCCAAATCAGTTTGGCAGCACCTAACATGCCAGCTTGATTACCTAATTGAGCAGGAAGCAACTGCAAGCCAACACGAGAAGGAAAGACAACTCGTTGCTTGATTTCAGCTAGAGTACTGGACAGAAAAAATTCACAACTAGCACTAATTCCCCCGCCAATAACGATCGCCTCGGGGGTAAGTACGTAAACTAAACTAGCCAGTCCTGCGCCCAAAACTCTGCCATAGTCCTGCCAAAATTCAATAGCTGCAAGATCTCCTGCCTGAGCTAAGCATCCCATGACTGAGGGTTCTTTACCTGTTCGACGCACAATTGCTCCAATAGAAGCATACTGCTCCAAAGAACCTTGATTACCACTACGACAGGGATAACCATCGGAATTTAAAGTAATTAGACCCAATTCACCTGCTGCACCATCGCGACCTGTGAACAATTTTCCATCGAGAAAAATTCCCCCACCAACACCAGTTCCCAAAGTCAACAGAATAAAATCTTTAAATGCTCTACCTGCACCTAACCAAGCTTCGCCAATAGCAGCACAGTTAGCATCATTTTCCAAGACAGTAGGCAATCCTGTATGCGCTTCTAGCCAGTCAGCAACAGGAATATTGTCCCAACCAGGTAGATTGATTGATTTTCGGGCAATACGTCGGGCTTTATCTGTAGGGCCAGGCATTCCTAAACCGATCGCTCTACAGGTATGATTTAGATTAAGCTGTTTAACTCCTTGAGAGATCGCCTTTACTACAGATTGAGGATTAGCAGGTTGAGGAGTAGTCAGAGAAATTGTCTCCAGACAAGTACCATCCTGTAAAAAACGTCCCAGCTTAATCGCTGTCCCCCCTAGATCTATGCCAATTACCTGATCGATCATTTGATTCAATATTTATCTCAGTTAACTTAATAGTTAGTTGTACAGATTTTTCGGGCAAGATTAAACTATGAACTATTTGTACTTAATTGTCTATAAATATCTCAATAGTTGAGTTGTTAGATAACGAATTATCTTTAGGAGTTAATTGTTAACTATGAAATCTTTAAGTGTGGGAAATATTGTTAGTGCTGGGTTAAGAATTTATCGTGATAATTTTAAAAACTATTTCAAGTCGGCATTTTTAGGATATTTGTGGATTTTTGTGCCTGTCTATGGCTGGGCAAAATATTCAGCGATGATGGGCATGATTGCCCGTTTAGCATATCAAGAAGTAGCCGAACAGCCAGAAACAATAACAGAAGCACAACGTCACGTCCAGCCAAGAATGTGGGATTTTTTGGTGGCGGGTATACTTGTCGGTCTGATCATCTTTGTCGCTATCATTCCCTTTTCCATCATTGCGGGTATTTTGGGTGCGTTAGCTGGTTTTGTGATCGATCGAGGTTCGGCAATTGGGATGGTGGCGGGTGTCTTATTAATTATTTTTGCCGTACTATTATTGATATTTGGCTTATTATGGCTTGTTTCTCGGTTATTTCTGGTGGAATTACCTTTGGCGGTAGAAGAGAATATCACTGCTACTAGTACTATTAGTAGAAGCTGGGGCTTAACTAAAGGTTCTGTTGGTCGAATCCAATTGGTCGTTTTTATTGGATTTTTAATTAGTGTGCCAATTCTCTTAGTAACCAATATAGTTAGTTTTATCTTTCAGATAATTATTGGTGCAGGACTAGAGAATGCCCCCAGTCTTGCAGCGATCGGCGGAATATTGTCTATCCTAGTAGCTTTTGCAGGAGGAGCTTTAATGATTCCTTTTTGGCAGTCAATCAAGGCGGTGGTTTACTATGATTTGCGTGTACGTCGTGAAGGTATGGGCATGAACTTAAGAAAATAGATGTTGGTTTAGCCTTGCTAGTTTTCCCGATCTTGCCGCTCTTTTTCGAGCTTATCTAGTTTAAAGGTAGGCGGTATTGCTTCTGGCTGAGGAGGATTGAGTCTGATTTGCCAAATTTTAATTTCTTTTTGGGCGGGAGTATAGCTGTCTGTACCAGAAGGGACTTGTCGGGCGATCGCGATCGCTCTTTCTAGAGAATCATCCGCAGTCTGTCTGGCAATGGCCAGGATTTGCTCCGACCATTCGTTGATATCCTGCACCATTTGAAAACCAAC
>JBDKJC010000229.1:0-6057 GCA_039796815.1 Cyanobacteriota bacterium
ATTCTGACCCCACTAAAATCGTTTCCAGCCTCCGCGATGATGGTAGAAAACCTACCGCCTACATTGCAGACACAACTACAGCCAACGCTCAAGTCCGTACCCTCTCCGAAACCGTCCGTTTAGATGCGCGTACTAAATTACTGAACCCCAAATGGTATGAAGGTATGCTTAGTCACGGTTATGAAGGTGTGCGTGAACTTTCTAAGCGTCTAGTCAACACTATGGGTTGGTCAGCTACCGCCGACGCAGTAGACAACTGGGTTTATGAAGATGTTAATACTACCTTTATTGACGATCCTGAAATGTGCAAACGTCTAATGGATATGAACCCTAATTCTTTCCGTAAGATTGTTGGTACTTTACTAGAAGTTAATGGTCGTGGTTACTGGGAAACTAGTGAAGAAAACCTGGATAGACTTCGAGAATTGTATCAAGAAGTGGAAGATAAGATTGAAGGGATTGATTAATTAACTTCAGTTTAGTAATTTAGTTAAGAGGTGCAATATAGTTTTGCATCTCTTTTTTATTTAGTTAATAACTCTGAATGTCAAATTAATTCTTTCTGTCTTTACTTTAGATGTTTTTGGAACTTGATGTTTCCAAAAATGTTGAGTAGAGCCTTTCATGATTAATAAACTACCGTGATTTAGAGATAAATCAACTGTTTCTAAATTCTTGTTCGATTTATGTCTTAATAAAAACCGCCTAGTTGCACCAAAACTTACTGAAGCAATAGTTGGATTTTTACCTAACTCTTTTTCATCATCACTATGCCATGAAACATAATCTTGTCCATTACGGTATAAATTGATTAAAACACTATTAAAATTAACTTTAACTATTTTTTCAATTCTTTTTTTTATCGTAAGTAAAGTTGGTGTCCAAGGCTCGGGATTCATTGTAATGCTAGAATATGTATATGATTTCCCTTCATCTCCATACCAAGCAGTCAGTCTGGGTAAATCAACTTCTTTACCAAAAATCTTAATTTTATCCTGTTGCCAATTTATATTATTTAATAACTCTGAAAAAAAGCGATCGCTTTCTGACTGGTTGAAAAAACTTTGATCGATAATTAATTCTCCACAAGACGTAAATTCCTCTGATACCAAAGTAATAAATTTATAATTTATTTGTTTTTTATTTTGCTCTGTTTCAAATAGCTCGAGACTAAATTGTTTTGCCATATCATTCTGCATAATAAATCATTAAAAATATTATTGTTTAACAAATAGTCTGAAAAATTCTATGATATCTATCTATACTAAAATTATCAATATAACTATCTTGCTTCATTAGATAAATTTTGAAGAGGTCTTAAACCTAATTGTTCAATGTTCAATGTTCATTGATAATAAGCTTGTTGCGTAACACTGATAACGATCGAGATCGCCCCGATTAAAACTCAAATTGGTAAAGTAACTCAACTCTTTAGTACTGCTACCACTATGGTGGTTGGAAGTAGTTTGAAGTAGTTTGAAGTTAAATTATTTTGAATTGGATCGGGCGATCTCGCCATAAATCAAAAAATATCTATGTTTTCAGGAAAGCTATTTAACTTTGGCACGAAAACGAATAAATCCATAAGAATTAGTAGGTGTACCTGAACCTGTAGCTGGAGGAACAGCGTTCAGATTAATCGACACTGCACCTGAAAGATTATTATTACTATTGACAGAAATCAATGTATTGGAATTATTGGACTCATGTTTTTTACATAAGCTCAGTACAGACGGATCTGTATTTGGGGGATAAAAATCTCCTTCATCATCACCAATGGCATTTGACAAATTTTCACCAGAAGTAGTTGCTAAGGTTGCTCCATCTGATGCCAAAGTTATACCAAAATTTGAACCGTAGCTATTAGCAACAAAGGTCATATCGTCTGGCACAACATCGCAGATTCTGACATTTTTGGCATTACCTTCACCTGCATTGAGATAGTAGATCGTATATTCGATCTCATCATGAGGTTTGACTTTGCCACTATCGATCGCACCTTGGAGAAAGCTACTGATATTATCCCCTAGACCAGGATTGCTATTAATTGGTATTGGCCAATTGGGATGGTTGTCATCGTTTGCCCTCGTACCGATAGTATAATCGCGGTAGACGTTTAAAGGTGTATTATCGTTGGGATTTTTAAGGCGATCGCCATTAATTGCTGTAATCCGTTTGACGAGTAGGAGATTAGGGATGCTGGCTGAAGGATAATTATCCTCATCGATCGCAGTATTGTTACTGGTATCAGTTTCCAATGCTTTTAAATCAGTGGGAGCTTCTACTGTCGCGGTATTGGTAAGTTTAGATTGAGTAGGCGGATTTTTGACCTCTCCTTCTAAAAATAATTTGACCACACTATCTGGCGTATTTTCTGGATTTACATCGTCGCCATTGGGTGCAAGATAGATATTTGTCCATAGTCCTGTAGCTGGATCGTAATCGCCACTGGTGGCAAAGAGGGAACTATTGATTAAGTCAGCAGGAATGATATCTGAGACTTTGATATTATCAACGCCAATGCTTGATTTATTAATGACTAAAATTTCGTAGGTGACTACTTGTCCTGGCGCGACGCTAGTGAGATTGTTTGTTTTTTTGACTACCAGATCTACTGTCGGTGGTGTAACTGAAATACTATCTATATCTTCCGATTGGTTATTACCTGGATTAGTATCGGTAAAATTGGCTGGAGGAGAAGCGATCGCCAGGTTGCTTAAATTACCATTTGCCATTGCTACATTAGCTGTGAGTTTCACTGTCGCACTTTGTTCAGGCGCGAGATTAATATTTGACCAATTTAAAGTAGCTTTATCTTTATCGGTAGCTGCATCGTAAACAAAACTGGGATTGCTTGGGGAAAGAGAACCTTGACTGGGAGTACCGAAATTAGTGGCTGTCAAGCTGTTTTTCGTAGCTCGATCGACAATCGATATATCTTTAACTGTACTCGGTCCGTTATTCGTTACTGTAATCGTATAGGTTAGAGTATCGTTTTGTTTAGCAAAACTAACACCATCGCTTTTCACCACGCTTAAATCCGCCTGATGGAGCAATTCATTGACATCGCTACTATTATTGTTTGTGCTATTTGTTTCTACTAGAGTAACGGGATTATTGTTATTATTCAGATCTAGTCCAGTGATACCCGTAGTTAAAATTTGTACGGTATTAGTAAAAATATATTTGCCACCTTGAAGCGTACCCACAGCATCGGCTTTGAGTTTGGTATTTATGGAAAGAGTAATCGATTCACCAGATAAAAGATTCAACCCAGTCCAACTACCTTGGTTATTGGTGGTGTTATAAACAAAGTTACCGCTACTGGTATTACTTACTGGTGGGGTTTTGAGAGTTAGTTCTGTCGGTAGAACCTCTTGCAGATTAAAGGCTGTTACGGTATTCGGGCCGTTATTCTTGACCGTAATTTGATAAGATACATCTGTTCCTGCGATCGCGCTATTCTGCCCATCAGATTTAGTAATCTCCAGATCCGCAGTGGGAATCGTAAAGCTATCGTTTACCGTATTATTGCTTGTATCCACATCCCCTTCGCTACTCTGAGGAGCGATCGTCGCGGTATTAACGATCGTGCCATTGCCGATATTATTCGTTACCGTACCATTAACAGTAAAAGTTAGAGTTGTAATCTTATTTGAATCCGCTTTCGATAATTTCATCCCCAGAATCGCTGGAGTTGCACCGTAACTGATACTATTGCTCGTACCAGAAGTAGTAGCACCGCAGCCAGTCTTAGTAGGATCTTTCCCGCCATTCGTCACCGCACAAGACCAAGTAGTAACATTGATGCTCGACGGGACTAAATCCGTAAATACCACATCAGCCGTAGCATCATCAGCAGTACTGATATTTTGGAGGTTAATCGTATAGGTAATTGCTTCACCTGGTTTGGGTACAGCAGGAGAGTGAGTTTTAGTAACTTTTAGATCGGGTTTCTTACTGGGAGTGGCAACAATGCGATCGGCATCATAATAGTTATTATTAGTCGGATCGGTATCTACGAGGAGGCTATTAGTGCCATCTAACGGCTGAACGGTAATAAAGTTAGCGATATAGTTTTCCCCCGTACCTTTGGCTGCCGTACCAGTTAAGTTTAGGGTTGCACTTTGTCCAGGTGCAAGATTCAAACCAGTCCAATTGTAAACATTGAGGGTTTCATTCGCATTGCGGAGATCGATTTTCGTCACTACCGTACCACCACTATTTCTAAAACTACCAAGACTGACATTACTTACCAGCAACTCATCGCTAGCATAGGTATTTTTCTCCAATTGTCCGTAATAAGGATCGTTGCTACCACTCAAATTTAAAACATTCCCAGGGCCCGTACTGGGAGTAGAACTAGACCAGACAGTACCATTAGGATTACCATTAAAAGCGCGATCGCTAATTTGTACACCAGCGATCGGTACTGTACCATTATTCTTAACCGTAATCGTATAGCTAGTAGTCTGACCGTTATAAACCTGCGTGACATTATCATTTTTCGTAATAGACACATCTAATTTGACAGGCATTACCATCGTATCCGCACCAAAACTACGGCGATTGCAACTATCCTTAACGACTACTCGTAGGGTACAACTCCCCCCACTAGTTGGAGCCGTAAACGTCGGATTTCTGGTATTAGGATTGCTAAAAGTACCGCCACAATTGCTGTACCACTGATAGTTATAAAGACCGTTACCACCAATGACATTGACAGCGGAATTGCCATTATTACTAGTTGCTAAATTGACGGTAGAACCTGGCGCGATCGCAGGAGGAAGATCGACATTAACTCTAATTCCTCGCACCAAACCGCTCAATAAATTAAAGTTTAAAAATGCCCTCTGTGCAGCAATATTATCTGGCAATGCTGCCTTAGCATGGCTGTGTCCTGCTTCATACATGACAATCCCGTTATTAGAATTGCCAAAAGCTGGACCAAATGCCATTTTGGCTGCCTTTGCCTGAGATGCTGGGGGTGCAGGAGTATTAAGAACCACAGGATCGGTATTATTTTGATCGTATACAGCAACGGCAGTTTCATTCCGCCATTGGGCAGTCACATCAGGAATATATATCTGTTCCGAACCATTTTGCGTTGCTGTATCGATTTTACCCAAGAACTGCATAATCGGATAGGCTGCTAAATTCGTATTACCATGACCGTAAGGTAAGTTAGTCCCACTATTACTAGGATACTGATAAGGCCCAGCAGTGGGTGCAGCATGGCTACCAAACAACTTGAGGGATTTACTATCCTGAACTGCGGGAGGAACATGACTGAGGAAGTTCATATCTGGCAAAGTATCAGCGTCACCAGGATCGTCAACTCTCTCTAAGACACTAACAGAGTGACAAGCAGCCCAGATAAAGCCTTTACTTTGCACGAAGGGAATTAGATTACTGTGATTCGCCCAAGTCGGATCTGCATGGGGCATGACGTAAATATCGTCGCAGCTATTCAAACTGGCAGGAGTACCGAAGCGATAGGTATTGAAACTGCCAAATGTACCAGTTGTCGAGGCAGGAATTCCTGCGTTGGTATAGTAACTTTGAGCAATACTGCCATTAGCAAAATCGAGAACAGCATTAGGAAAATTAGTAATCGTATCGTAAATCGGTGCAGAAAAACTCGTAGTTAAGGGTCCATCGACAATTACTCCCTGTGCTTTCCAGGTGTTTACTGTCGTAGCAGCTTCGGTGGCATATTCTGGCGGAATAATGAAAGAACCACCTTTATAAGTTTTGCCATTGGCAGTAAAATCAGCCCCATCTCTAGCTTTATTCGGATCGATCGCCCATTTTACAGGAATTGCTTTTTTGACTACCAATTCGTAGACCAATCCATAGGGCTTCAAACCATTCGCAATAGTTTGAGTTGCTTGCCCCATATCGATGATATACGCACCCGTGGGAATAACTTCCAGTGCAGCAAAGGCAGGTACGCTTTGAAGATGAAAAGAACCAATCAGGGTAGATATCATTATCCCTACCATAACCCATGCCCGCAAGCGAATCCATCCTGTCATTAAAGCGGTTACACCCACA
>JBDKJC010000230.1:0-6033 GCA_039796815.1 Cyanobacteriota bacterium
TATGAGTAGTAGTGGTGACTACATCACAATGGGGAACAGGGTTAGGATGGTGTCCTGTGGCTACCAAGCCAGCAATATGGGCAATATCAGCTAATAAATAGGCACCAACTTCATCGGCAATGGCTCTGAATTTAACAAAATCAATAGTGCGGGGATAGGCGGAATAGCCACAGATAATTAGCTTAGGACGTTCTTTTAAGGCTAATTCCCTAATCTGCTCGAAGTCTAGTTGCTCTGTTTCTTGGTTCACACCATACTGTACGACGTTAAACCACTTGCCTGAAACGTTTACAGGCGAACCATGGGTGAGGTGTCCACCGTGGGACAAGTCCATACCCATAATTGTGTCCCCAGGCTCTAACAAGGTTAGAAAGACGGCAAAGTTTGCCTGAGCGCCTGAGTGGGGTTGCACATTAGCCATCTCGGCCCCAAATAATTGCTTGGCGCGGTCAATTGCTAGTTGTTCGGCACGATCTACAAATTCGCAACCGCCATAATAGCGTTTTCCTGGTAGACCTTCAGCGTATTTATTGGTTAGGACTGAACCTTGGGTCGCTAATACCGCAGGCGAAGTAAAGTTTTCACTGGCAATTAACTCTAAATGCGATCGCTGGCGACCTAACTCTAAATCAATAATTTCCGCAATTTCGGGATCTGTTTGGACAAGAAAATCTAAATTAGTTTGATTCACTATCTGATTCTATAATTTTCGATGAGTATGGATGAGTATAATCTATGCTATCTAATTCAGTGTCTTCTTGAAAACTATTAATTTGGGAACTAGCCTTGTGTAGCAAGGAAAATAAGCACTTGATACCGATATATTGATTGAGAAAGTCATGGCAAAAAATCGCCAAAAATAAATTTCAATTACCTGACAATAACCGTTGAAATAGAAATCAAGCAATACAAGATGATTAATTACAGCAGGTGTCAAAAAATCTAATTTTAGTAAGAAGAAATTAAAATAATCTATAAAAGGATTTATATGACTGATAAAGGATCAACATCATGATAGTTATGATTGTCGACCAACAAATTTTGTCTCCTAAACAAGTTTGCCAGAATTGTTTGATGTCAGATCAAAGTGGGTTGCCCCGATGGCATGGTAGTAAGCTGGGATGTGGCAAAATGCGATCGCCTAGGGTCGGCTTCTCCTCATCGCGAAACCCTAAAGAGTTTGCCCCAAGAGATGTATCCATGGAAGACGCCCAATCGCCACAAACATCAAAACAGGCTCAAGTTTATGAGTGCCAAATGGGTTTTAGTCTCACCTGGGTTAACTAACCTTTTGTTTGGTTATACTCGTTATACTAGGCATTGTGATGATATCTATAGCTATTGACCTAGATCTTAGGTTTTAGATAAATCATAGTTTGCTTACTTTGGTCTAATAATTTTTTGATTTCAGGAGCATATTTGCTATGGCAAGGTTTGGTTCAGCCGACGTAAAAGACCGCTTTTTTGGAGCAGCCGTATATCTGTTTGCCATCTATGATGCGGTGCTTATAGGTAGTGGTCTAGTGACTCAATTGCCTGCGGCAGCCCCTATATTTAACCTCTTACAATCAATTTTGTTACCAATATCTCTGGTCTACGGTATATTTGATGCCATTATTCCCCTGGGATTGGGTAGTTTAATCGTATTTTTCATTTTATTTTTAACAGTAGTCCAAAACGAGAAAATTTCTTACTTTATTCGTTTTAACACCTTGCAATCGATTCTGTTTAGCATTGCCATTGCTTTGTTTTCAATTATTTTTGGCACTTTGGGGGGACTTGAACTAATTGGCGGTTTTGTCTTTATTATTGCTACTGGTGCGAGCCTGTTTTGCATGGCAGAATGCGCTTTTGGTCGCTATCCCGAAATTCCCACAATCTCCGCTGCCGTGTATAGTCAATTACCAAGATGAGCAACAGCTAAAAACCAAAAACTTAATTAATCCCAGCGCTGCTAAATCAAAGCCAAGATCACACAACCTGATTAGAGAGACAGCCAATGCCTTCAATTTCAACTCTTACTTCGTCTCCAGGCTTCATTGAACCAACTCCTTCAGGAGTACCAGTGAGAATTACGTCTCCAGGCAACAAGGTCATAATCTGTGAGATATAAGCAATAAGAACATCTGGGCTAAAAACCATATCGCTAATCATGGCAGACTGGCGAGGAGTATGCTCGCTGTTAATAAAAGTTTGAATTTTGGCTTCAACACTTAATTCTCGGACAATCCATGGTCCTAAAGGGCAAAAAGTATCAAATCCCTTGGCTCTTGTCCACTGATTATCTTTTCTTTGAAGATCCCTAGCCGTTACGTCATTAGCAATGGTATATCCCCAAATACTCTTGGCTGCCTGTTCTGAGTTGACTTTACTAAGGCGATCGCCAATAATTAATGCTAATTCTCCCTCATAATCTACCTTTTGGGACTGTACGGGGTAGACAATATTTTGAGTGTCCGCCACGATAGTAGTGGGTGGTTTGAGAAATAACAAGGGTTCATCTGGGACAGGCGTTCCCATCTCGGCGGCATGTTTAAGATAGTTTTTTCCCACCGCAATAATTTTGGAAGGTACACAAGGAACAAGCAATTGATATGTACCTAACTCTAGCACTATGTCTGTTTCCTGCCCACTTAACCAAGGTGGAGCATCATAGACTAATACACTGCGATTTGCCTTCAGCACACCATAATAAATCTGCTCGCGATTAGTTTTAATACGGACATAGCGTTCTGCCATAGCTCGATTCAACTTCAAATTATTCATTACTACGAAATCATACTCTTAAAGTTCCCTCTTGTTGAACCTAAAAGTGTAGTTTTGGGATAGATTAATTTTAGGTTAATTTACTCCCCTGATAGCAGAGTCTTGGTAATTAATTGTCAAGTAATAGTAAGATTGTAATTCCTTGCTTCTAAATTTAGAAGCCATTTTGTCCACAAGGAGAATAAGTAAAATGAGCAACAAATACGAGTTAATGTATATTCTGCGTCCCGATCTATCAGAAGATCAAGTCGGCGATGCAGTGACTAAATATCAAGATTATCTGACCGAAAACGGTGCAGAAAATATGGAAGTTCAAGTCAAAGGTAAAAGAAGACTGGCATATCCTGTTGGTAAATATTTAGACGGTATTTACGTACAAATGAACTATGAAGCTGATGGTAGCCAAAATGCACCTTTGGAAAGAATGATGCGCTTAAGTGAAGATGCAATTCGCTATCTGACTATTAAGCGCAAAAAACGCGCAATTATTGCTCAGGAGAATGCTACGGCTCAACCTGTTGCCGATCCTGCTGATAATTAATCTAGACTAAATCTATCTACCTCTTGACGGTGATTGAATTTAGACAATTACTTACCTAGACGCTCACTGAGAAAAGGCTTAAAGATCTATTACTTTATCTTGCTTTTGTCTCAGTTTTTTAATGTTTAAAAACTTCTAGATTATCAAAAGTGCTTTCAAAGTTCTTGTACGTCTAATTTGAAATTTCGAGCTTTTGTTAAAATGTTAGCAACAAAGGTAAGGGGCGTACAAGTTGAATGAATACTGTGGTGTTAAATTTAGAGCCAATTCCTCACTTAACTGATGAGCAATTTTATCAATTGTGTCTTGCTAATCGCGATTTAAGTCTGGAAATGAATGCAGCAGGAGAATTAATAATTGTGGCACCAGTAGGAGGAGAAAGCGGTAATCAAGAAGCTAGACTGATTACTGATTTAGAAATTTGGAATCGTCAAGCTAAATTAGGCAAAGTGTTTAGTTCTTCCACTATTTTCATACTTCCTAATGGTGCGAAACGCTCCCCTGATGCTGCTTGGGTAAAGTTAGAACGGTGGGAAAATTTAACCCCAGAACAACGTAAAAAATTTCCTCCCCTCATACCAGACTTTCTGATTGAACTTCGTTCAGAGACAGACAGGCTAACAACCCTTCAAGAAAAAATGAATGAATACATCCAAAATGGTCTGCGTTTAGGTTGGTTAATTAATCCCCAAGATGCCAAGGTGGAAATTTACCGCTTAGGAAAAGCTGTAGAAGTGATACCAATGCCAGCAATTATTTTTGGAGAAGATATTCTACCTGGATTTGAATTACAAGTTTAGTTAGGGCGATCGCTATAAATTTACCAACTTTTGAAGTGGTAATTCAGTCTGAGATATTTGTGTTCAAGATTTAATACAAATTGAGTGACTAAAAACTCCTAGAGCGATCGCCCTGACGAAATAGTCTTTGTCCAGCAGCAAAAGAGTAAATTGTGGTGGAATTTTGTAGCAGAGATGGCAAACTGTCAATAGTTAAAAGATCCATATAATTAGCGATTAACAGTATCCATCAGTGCTTCTGGATAGCGCGCACCAGCAGCAGCATTTAAAGGCATCAAGGCTTCAATACGTTCTTTTTCTTCGTTACTCAATTCAATTTCGACTGCTTGAGCATTTTCCGTAAGGCGATCGCGTTTTTTTGTGCCAGGTATAGGAATAATTGATTCTTCTTGAGCCAATAACCAAGCTAAAGCTAGCTGTGCAGGAGTACAGTTTTTTTCCGTGGCTATTTCTTTGATTTTATTGACCAATTCTAAATTGTGTTGAAAATTCTCACCTTGAAAACGTGGAGAATGAGCGCGAAAGTCATCGGGAGCAAAATCATCAGGTTTTTGAAATGCACCCGTTAGAAAGCCTCTTCCCAAAGGAGAGTAAGCAACTAAACTAATACCAAGTTCACGACAGACGGGTAAGACATCAGTTTCGGGTGTTCTCGTCCATAAGCTATACTCGGTTTGCAGCATGGAAATAGGATGAACTGCATAAGCACGACGTAAGGTTTCTGCACCAGCTTCCGACAAGCCTACATGACGAATTTTTCCTTCTTGTACCAATTCGCCTAAAGTTCCTACAGTATCTTCAATAGGCACATTCGGATCGACTCTAGCAGGATAGTACATATCGATATAGTCAACGCCCAGTCTTTGTAAGCTATAAGCCAAAAAGTTTCTTACTGCCACAGGACGATTATCAGTACCGATAAAACCGCCATCCCAATTGCGTAAAGCACCGAATTTAACCGAAATAAAGACTTGTTCTCTGGGTATGTTTTTAATTGCTTTGCGGATTAATTCCTCATTGTGTCCAACTCCGTAAAAATCTCCTGTATCAAGAAAATTAATGCCTAAAGCGATCGCCTGTTGAATTGTGGCTATACTTTCAGAATCATTAGATTGTCTTCCACCATAGAAATCTGACATCCCCATACAGCCTAAGCCAATAGCAGATATTTTGGTATCTGTCTTCCCTAAATTACGATACTTCATGATTTATTCTGGTTTTTGAGTTGTTTAAACTTTATTGCTTCTAAATTTAGCGATAAACCATGAAGGAAATACATGGATATTTTCTAGAGAGAATTATCAATTTTCTAGAAATCCTAAACTCTGTCGAAAAGAAGAAGGACTCATCCCTGTGTGTTTTTTAAAAAAGCGAGAAAAATGACCAGGTTCTTTAAAACCGAGTTGATAAGCTAATGCTTGTATGGAAATAGGCGATCGCGATAATATAGCCTGAGACTCGACAATTACTTTTTCGGCAATCCAACTATTAACTGATTTACCAGTTTTACTTTTGATTACTGTACTAAGGTAACTTGGATGTAAATGTTGAGCTTCCGCATAGTCTTGAACTTGGTATAAATTATCGACACTACCTGTAGCTAAGTCGCGAAAGTGTTTTTCTAGGTTGCGTTTAAAAGTCAGAACAATCTGCGAACCACTATCAGACTCTTTTAAAGGATCGTAGGTTTGCCAAAAGTTCTCTTTAATTTTAAGTAGCAGCACTACCATTAAGCTGCCAATAATCTTAAATTTGTAGGCAGAATTATTCTGATATTCTCGAATTAAGCGATCGCCTAATTCGTTAAATTCTTGAAAGATCTTTTGGTTAGGATACTGAGGAGGAGCAACCTCAGCAATGAGAAAAGGAAATTCAACAAAAATATCTTCTCGTACATAATGTTTGAGAAATGACTCGGCAAAAGTA
>JBDKJC010000231.1:0-6025 GCA_039796815.1 Cyanobacteriota bacterium
ACTTGGTCTCTGGTTTAAAAGACTCTTTTCAACATGACTATCTCACATCAGGCAGAGATCAGTCTGAGATTGACTTTTCTTTAGATGATGAAATATTGGGCAAAATATAAATCCAGCCAGAAATTAAGCTTAAAACTACCGCTAGCCAAAACAAAATACTAGTTGTCGTGTTCCATTCAGCAGGGAGAGGAGCAATCAAAAAAGCGATCGCGATAATTTGCATGACGGTTTTAAGTTTTCCCCAGATATTTGCCCCTGAAATGCTGGCATTACCTGTTAATTTTGGGTTGACTCGCCATCCAGCGATCGCTAACTCTCTAGCCAAAATAATAAATACTCCCCAAGCAGGTACAAGTTGTAATTCAATCAAAGCCAAAAAAGTACCCAAGACCAACAGTTTATCCACTAATGGATCGAGGAATTTACCTAATTCAGTCACCTGATTAAGTTTACGAGCTAGATAGCCATCGACCCAATCTGTTCCTGCCGCCACTACAAAAATCCCCATACAGAGCCAACGGTTATCTGCTGTGGGGTAGTTGAGTAGATAAAGAATGAAAGGCAGTCCTAAAAGGCGAGATAGAGTAATCCAAGTTGGTAGATTCATAAAGTATTTGCCAGTTGATGAGTAAAACCTGGAAGTTTTATCATAGTGTGTTCCAGATTCCCAATTCAACAAGCTCCTTTACGTGCCAAAACAATAGCAATAGTTTGTAGAATTAAATTAAGGTCGTAAAAGAAAGACCATTTTTGCTGATATTCAAGATCCAGCCGCACAATATCTTCAAAGTCTAATATTTTTGAACGACCTCGAACCTGCCATTCACCTGTAATCCCTGGCTTTACTTTTAAGCGTTCAAAGTGATGATCTTCGTACATGGCTACTTCAGCAGTTGTCGGTGGACGAGTACCGACTAAACTCATATCACCTTTAAGTACATTCCAAAATTGCGGGAATTCATCCAGACTAGTACGACGTAAGAAATTACCAACTTTTGTAACTCGGGGATCGTGTTCATTTTTAAAAATATGTCCCGTTGCTTGATTCTTAACTAGATGTTTTTGCTCTTCCGCGTTAGCAATCATTGAGCGAAACTTCCAAATTGTAAAAGACTTACCCTCCAAACCACAGCGGATTTGACTATAAAATACTTTACCAGGATCATCAAACTGCATAGCGATCGCGATGGGAATGGCAACCAAACATGTCACCATCAAGCCAACGATCGCACCCAAGATATCTAACGCTCGTTTAGCTTTGCTAACCACTGAAGGATGGACTTGACGCTGAACACGAAAAGGCAAAACCCTAATATTTTTGGCATAAACATTAGCAGGGGAAGTCATAAAAATAAGAATTTAATAAAAATAAGTTTAATGATCCAAGTACGGTTCGATCATTCTCTCTATCTATCCCAATATTATTGGTTCAGGACTCTCAATTACTAGGTAGAAAGCGCCTCTTTACCAAATCTTTACCAAAAAATATCGTATTTTTGAAGAATAGATATATTTTTTGCTCAATAATCTCTAAATCGATTGCAATCGAGTCTATTTGCTTTAGTAATAAACTATGCCAAATTAAATTTTATCAGCATATTTAAAGCTAATTAAAATAGTTATATTAAATTTTAAAATTAAGAAGCAAAATCTTGAATTTACTTTATATTACCGATCTCAAAATTAATTGTTGTTTTTTCTAGCTATATTCACGCAAGGTATGATTCTATTTTTAATGATACAAAGGAGATATTTATAGAGAACTGTAAGTCCAATCTATGGAAGATCAATCTCGTTATTTAGAGTCCAATATTAATCATGACGAACTAATTAAATTAGTTCCATTTATGTCTGATTTACCAGAAGATAGTATTCAGAAAATAGCTGCTCATTTCGTCACGATTTCTCATCCACCTAATCAGGTGTTATTACTAGAGAATGATTGGGGTGGCTCAGTGTATTTTATCCTCGAAGGATGGGTAAAAATTCGGACTTATAACCTTGATGGTAAAGAAGTTACCCTTAATATTTTGGGTAGAGGAGAAATATTTGGGGAAATGGCAGCAATGGACAAAATGCCTCGTTCTACTGATGCTATTGCTCTAACCAAAACCTTGATTGGTCGAATCCCCGCCGAAGACTTTGTTAACTTAATTAACACCGAGCCAATGGCAGGAGTCCAGTTAGTTCAGCTCATGGCAAAGCGTCTACGCCAAGTAAATCGACGGTTACAACTACGAGAAGCCAGCAGCATTTCCCGAGTTGCTGACGCTATCTTATTTTTGGTGGAAGGACAAGGCACTGAAGGAGATAAAGGTACGGAAATTCCCAATTTACCTCACCGTGAAATCAGTAGCTTAAGTGGATTAGCCAGAGAAACTGTGACCAGAGTTTTAACTAAGCTAGAAAAAAAAGGATTAATTGAAAGAAATGCCGATTCGATGCGTATTCCTGACTTACCAGCGTTAGAAGACACTATCTGTTAGTATATTCAAACCTCTAATATTTCTTTGGTTTAGCCAATCAAATTCCTATGTCCAGAGAAGACTATCAAGATTCGTTGTCTGACGTAACAAACCAGGTTGATGAAGACGAAATTAACTGGGTCGATCGAGAGGATTCTGAAGCGGATCGTAGCGATCCAGTTTTCTCTCGAACTAAGGCGAGTAAACAAACTACAGTTACTACTAATACAGTGGTGATGGTCGAAACTGCTTTTCTCGCTAGTACAGCTAGTTTAGTTTGGCTAATAAATTTCTACTTTCCTATAGGGCCAATTCTAAAAATTTTCTTTCCCATTCCCATCGCCTTAATCTATTTAAGGCGAGGTAATCGTGCTTCTTGGATGGCAGCAATTGTCTCTTCCTTATTGTTATTAGTTTTAATGGGACCTATCCGTAGTCTGTTTTTTTTGATGCCCTATGGATTAATGGGGGTAATCTTAGGAATATGCTGGACGCGTCGTTTGAGTTGGCTAGTATCAATTGCTTCAGGTGCTGTTATTGGCTCGCTGGGGTTGTTTTTTCGGTTTTGGCTTAACTCGATTTTACTCAGCGAAAATCTCTGGGTATATGTAATTACTCAAATTACTAATTTGCTAGATTGGGTATTTTTTCAATTAGGAGTTTTGGCACAACCAAATTTTGCTCTAATTCAAACATTAGCGATTGTCTCAGTCCTAATTCAAAATCTAGTTTATTTGTTCGCTGTCCACTTAGTAGCATTAATGTTGCTAGATCGCTTGGATAATCCTATTCCTCGTCCTCCTGAATGGGTCAGAGTGTTGCTAGATTACTAACGCTTTCAGGATCATAATTTGTCGTCACATCCCAAAATAGTTTTTTGATTAAATGCTTCAGTTGGGCAAAAAATAGCTAAGATATAAGCCTCAACTACAATTAAACTAATTGTTAGCTTTAAAATTATGATGACCAAAGCTATTTTTCATTTAGCTATTCCCATCAGTAATGTGACTCAAGCTAAGGAATTTTATGCCGAGAGTTTAGGTTGTGCCGTTGGTCGTGAAAATAAATCAGCAGTGATTTTTAATTTTTACGGGACTCAATTAGTTGGTCATGTTACCCAAGAAATATTGAGCAGACAGTCGGGAATTTATCCCAGACATTTAGGTTTAATTTTACCAACTAAATTAGCTTGGCAACAGCTAGGCGATCGCGCTCAAGCAAAAAATATCACCTTTTATCATCCACCAAAGTTGCGTTTCCCCAATCAGCCATTAGAGCATCACTGCTTTTTTCTTGAAGATCCATTTTATAATTTGCTGGAATTTAAGTATTATACTCAGCCAGAAGTAATTTTCGGTGGCACACAGTCTAGCTTAATCGGCGACACAGCGATAACTAATTAAAAGTAGAAGTAGAAGTAGTAGTTAAAATTATATTTAGCCTACTAGCATAATAATAAATACGAGAAACAGTACGCTAATCACCCCCAAGAAAAAACTACTAATAAACAGAATATGCTGCTGCTTTTGCATCTTGCGCTGGATGGATCTAGGACCGTAAAAACTAAAACCTAACTTTTTGTGAGGCGATCGCCCTGTTCTTAATTTTTGGTTAATTTCCTGTTGAACCTGAGAATATTGATTAGTCAAACTCGCAATCGTGTTTTCTTGGGATTTAATCGTTTTCTGTAATTGTAAAAGCTCTGAACTAAAATTAGATAGAGTGTGGTTCATTTGTGAAGTTTGAGCAGTTTCCACAGGATAATTAAAATCATGAGGTATGATGGCAGTCGCTCCGCCAGCTTCTCTAGTTATTTCTAACTCTCTAGCGCTCGCCTGAGAAAGGTTATGTAGGGTGCCATCCCAGTTACCAAAGATAGGGCCAATTTGAAAAAAGCCTTTTTCTGTTAAACGAATAATATTAGCGAGATCCTTGACGCTAGTATTTTTGAGAATATAGCCTCTAGAGCCTGCTTTTAGAGCGCGTTCTAACTGCTTTTGATCGTCTTGACTAGTTAGTAATAATATCTTGCTTTGGGGAAAACGGCTGACGATTCTCTCCGTTGCTTCTATCCCATCGATATCCCCTGGCATATTAATATCCATGAGAATAATATCTGGTTGATGTTCTTCTGTCTGGGCGATCGCTCTTCTACCGTTATCGGCTAAACCAACCACCTTAATATCTGGTTCACTAGATAAATTGATTTTTAAAAATTCTCTAATACTGCTTAAGTCGTCAACTATTAATACTGTAGTCATCGCAACAAAAATAATAAATATATCAATAAAACTGGCATTGTTGATTAAGTATATTATACAAAAACTATAACTATGCTTTTTGTGTAATACAAAATAAACCTAAAAGTATATGCTCCCATTTGACCTTACTATTTGCAGTTTTAATCTATGAACTTTTTTTTCATAACAGTTGTTTGTGAAAGAGACAGAAGAAGGTTCAATAGCATTATAATTGTGCAACGCCATAAAATTAATATTAGATTTATTTACAAATAAAATCCATAAGATTAATCTAAAGAAGAATAAAGACAGTCGTTTCTAAAAACCAAGAGAGTATTAGGTACACTTATAACTGTTTATTTTACTTGTTAACTCCTACTCGCTCACTATTTTTTAAACACTAATAGTATCCGATCGGTATGAATATTCCGCAAGACTTTTTACATATTCATGACATATTTTCTCTATTTTTCAAGCTGATTTAATAGTTGAAAATAGCAGACAAAGACAGACGTAATCAATAATATTTCTAACTCTAGCAAAGATAATCATTACGTATCAACGAGTTTCAATTTCAGTCTTATTTTTTCTCTAGTTTTGAGCGAATTAACGTAACTTCCTAAATTAATTATTAATTTACTTAATACAAAGAATTGTAATTAACTCAGAAGGAGAAGAAAAGTTGAAAAACAAAATTTAGCAATAAATAGCCTTAAATGCGATCGCCATCTTCACTATAATCGGCAAAGTAATTGGCGGACACGAGAAATTGCCAGTTGCTTAGGAGATGGCTTATTCAGCAACACATAATTAAGTACATTTAAACTTCTATAAGTTTCACTTGAGAGAAAAATAGTTAAACATTTCAATTCATTAACCATATAATAGAAATTAGACAAAAATTTAACAAAAATAAATATAAAGCAAAGTATTTTGCCCTACTACATTTCACCCATTACAGGAGATCATCCATGTTGCGACTCGAACATATCAGTAAGACTTATACAACGGGGGAAGTTCTCAAAGACGTTACTTGGGAAGTTAAACCTGGAGAAAGAGTAGGATTAGTGGGGGTCAATGGCGCAGGAAAATCGACTCAGCTAAAAATTATTAGTGGTGAAATTGAAGCTACATCGGGGGAAGTAATTCGTCCTACCAGCCTCAAGATTGCTTATCTTACCCAAGAATTTGAGGTAGAGCCAACCCGCACGGTTTACGAAGAATTTTGGACGGTTTTTGTCGAAGCCAACGACATTCAGCAGCAGATGCATCAGGTGCAGCAGGATATGGAGACGGCTGATGCTGAACAACTCGATCGCT
>JBDKJC010000232.1:0-6018 GCA_039796815.1 Cyanobacteriota bacterium
ACTCTAGAAGATCCACAAGTCACAGCTAAAGCGATCGCCGAAGCTAGGGCTGATGTGGACTACCTCCAAGAGTTAGCTATTGCTATTGGACTAGAAGTTGATAATTTGCTCAAAGCTGCTGAAGGTGAAACAACAAAGCTTAAAAGGTCTAGAAGCAGAGTAAATTCTATGATTCAGGCTGCCTAATAAGCCAGCACTACGATAGTGATCAAGGTCAACAGCCCCCTAATCAATGGAGTTTTATTAATTAAGGGCGAATAAGCAACAGCGAGTGACCCCAGACCAATAGCAGATGTGATTAAAATTTCTACGTCTTTACTCCACAACAACAACACCAAGCTTGATAGAGCCAGTAACCCGAAAACAATACACAGTATCCAGTCAAAAATAGCAACTGGATTGAATTTATGAGAATCTATCTTTTTCATTTTTAAAATTACTTATTTAGCTCGATCTTATCTGTACAAACACCTGATTTTGTGGGGTTTTCGATAAAATTTGGCTGTTTTCTGTAAAGATCACTTGATTCTTAAGCTAGTACCTCGTTCAACTAATCTTGCCCAGGAAAGTTTCATTCCTGAATTCAAGTCTTCACGAATTTTATTCTTATCCAATCTTTTGGTAGTAATAGTTTGAATATACTTTGACGGAATCAAGTCTAGATCCTGTTCTACTTCATAGTCAATCTCAACTGGTTGTATTCCTCCCACTTTGGCTACAGTCAACTTGTGTCTTGGGGTATCGAGTTTAGTTACTCTTTGGAGAGTTAGACGATGTTTGATCAGATCCATTAATCTTTTGACAAGATTAGTTCTAGATTTTTTGAGGGCTTGGAGTTCTTTGATTCTATCGTCAATTTCTTTGGTATCCTGTATGAACAAAATAAAGTCAAGAAAGCGATCTACTCTTTGTCCATAAGCTGGTAATGATTCTCCATCTTTTCTCAAGATAATCTCTGCAACTTTGTTTTCTACCTCAGATGGCTGTGATTCACTAACCTCTGTTTCTAATAGTAAATTAAGTTGGTCTAAATCTGAATCTGATTCTAAGTGATAAATATTGAGTCGCATATTTTGTCTTGCTTAGTTGTTATTTTTAGACTACATACCGTCGCAAGACGTACTTGGAATCCAGGGTTGTTTTACCCCTAGAGCTTTAAGTTTTTAGCTGGTTGCATGAGTTGACTTTTTAGCTTAAGGCTTAGAGCTTATAGCTTTTGATAATATTAAATCCTAGTCCTCGTAGTGAAGGAAATCAGGATGTTGAATACAACCCGACTTAGGGTTAAAAGCACTTGAATCAGGCTAAAAACACTCTGTCTAGTAAAGTTGCGATAAAACTTTTCTTTTTCTGTGAAGCAGTAATAAACCATGCCTTTTTTAGGTCAACACAACTCTAGCCATTGAAAATAGTAGAGTTCATAATGTGGACATCAGACAAAATATGTATATACCGAGGCAAAAAAATCATGAACTTTAACTCTAAAGTAGTAACTTTTTCACAACAATCTGCTCTAAGTACTATTTTAATTTTCCATAGCGATAAAATTATTGCCCAAGGTTTAGAGACATATCTAACTAGTAATACAAAATATCAAGTCCGAACTGTTAACCATTACCTCAAGTGTCTCGATTCTGCTAATTTTCTCCAACAATTAGGAGAGATATTTGTAATTCTAGTCGAAGGAAAACTAGTAGATTCAGTTAAGTGCGAACAACTAACTAAATTTGAGCAAGCCAAGCTAATTCTCTGTGACCACCGTAGCAATTACAATTCATTACTCCTAGCCCTTAACTGCAATAGTTCTTATTTAAGTTTGGAACATAATGATCCGCAAAATCTGAGCTTGGCGATCGAGTGTGCTTTGATGGGTAGTGTCTTTATCTGTCCTCAAGCAAAGAAACAGTTAAGTAGTTGTGTCTTTCACCCCAACCTCAAGCAACGCCAAGCTTTGGCTCAATTAGAAGCAATAGATCAAAAAATTCTAGCTTTAGCATCTCAGGGTCATAACCATACTCAAATTGGTGTAATAGTTAACTATAGTACTCTAAATGTGGGCTACCGTCTCCGAGGTATCGTACAGAAGCTAAACCTACAGACTAAACAAGAAGCGATCGCTTTAGCTATTAATAGTGGTTTGGTTCAAACAATTGTAGAGCAAACACTACAGACAGCCTAGAGTTTGGCAAAAGTAATTTAATTAATTTAACAAACAACATTCAAGATCCAAAATTATACATTATGGGTATTACAGTCAAAACCATCCATTTTATTGACGGCAATCGCGGTAGTATTGGGAAAAGCTTTTTTGCTACTCTACTCTGTCACTTTTATGGTGCTAACCAAAAAAAATTCACTTTGTTCGATACAGATTCTCATAAGCAAGATGTAGCTGCGATGTACGGTGGCATTACCGATGTTCACTTTGATGCTTGCAATGAATTCATGTTCAATCTAAGTGACGAGGCAATCAAAGTAGATCGCATCTATGAGGAAGCTTTAAAACAAGATGTCATCGTCAATTTGCCCTCAGATTCCCATGCAGAACTCTTTTTCTGGTTGCAGCAAAATGGCTTAGATAATGAGGAATTTCTCAAGCAGGAAAAGTTACAGATCTATATTTGGTTTTTATCGAATGGTGATAAGACTAGTCTTGAACTTTTCCAACAAACTGTAGCGAAAACTTCTGCCTTCACCACCATTTTGGTACGCAACTTTGGCATTGATAATGAATGGTATCAAGAAAAAGCCGAGTTTACCGAGTTTTTGAAAACTGTGCTGACGATAGATTTAGGTATCATGCCTCGGGGAGAGAGAGAAGCTACTTTCAAATCTGGTAAAGCCTATGATACCTACAATGGCAACAAACTTTCTCGTAATCGCCTCACTAAATACTTACAGACTCAGTGTAATAAAGTTGTAGACTTGTTTTCCCTAGCTAGCGTAGCCAAAGCTTCTTAAGTTATGAATAGTCTTAATTCTAATTCCCCAAAACCCCGAAGCAGTCTGCCTCCGCCCCCACTTCCAGAAATTCCTGTTTCTACTCCAGCAGTCTCAACTGTAATTGATTCTCAGTCTAATCCTACCGCAGTAGCCCCAACTATAGCTAATCGCTCAGTTACATCTTCAGCACCTCTATCTATAGTCGAGCAACTGGCTCAGATGGCTAATAAGAATGAAGTGATTTCTTTACTCGAGTTTAAGGAGCAACAACAGTTAGATAAAAACGATCCTCTATGGGCATTTTTGTTGCAGTTTAAGACGATTGAAAATTCTGTCAATAAACAGGAAGAGATTCTCAGTCTATTAATTAAAGATTTTGAAACCAAATTTAGCCAGCAAATTGAGGATAATCAACAGCGGATTAATGCCAGTTTTCGCACCTATTCTCAAGATCTAATTAACCAGTATCAAACTCTGACTAAAAATCTTGAGGTAACTGAAGCAGCTAGTGTCAACTTAACTCAAGCCAAAATATCCAGTTCAGTCTCCCAACTAGTCAAACACGCTGCTCATAATAAAGCAGTTCATGACTGGATTGCCATGAGTCGTTTGGGAGTTTATCTCATGGGTGCAATGATTTTTGCCTTTGTCTGTGGTGTGTTTACCCGTAGTTATTTTGACTATCGCTATAGCAATTCAGGCTTGAGCAATCAAGATACAGCCCTATTAGAGTGGGCTAAATCTGAACGGGGGAAACTAGCTCAAAACTTGACTGAATGGAATAGTCGCGGATTGACCAAAAAAGGTAAGACTTATATCTGCGAACAGGAAGCAGCCAAACTCAATGTCACTCTCAAACTGGAAGGACAGACGGTAAACAATGGCTGGTGTGTACTGTGGATAAGTCCCCCCGAACGACGCTAAACTCAAGATTTTGGGTTTCGCTCTTAACTCTCCTCATTTAGAAGTAATTTTTTTATATGCGATTTCAATTATTTTCGTTAGGGTTGTCTTTATTAATCTTAACTAGCACTACTTTATTTTCATCTTCAAGGGTAAAGGCTCAAATTCCTATCAGCGAGTACGATCTTGTAGGAGATGATAATCAATCCCAGGGAATTTTGTCTGCTCCAGATTTTAATTCCATTACTCTTAATACTTTAGGCACGTTTACTGAAGCAGGTTCAATCACTAATCAGTTTGACTCTATTATCGGTTATGAATTTGGTCGTAGCTGGCAGGCAGGAGAACAGGTAGTTGACGTTTTCAAGCTGGGTGACTTAGCCGATACCTTTGGTCTCGACCGTTTAAGTTTAGGAGAAATTGCCCTCAAATCTGGTCAAAATCTTGCTGAACTGACTCTAGACCATTACAGTTTTTTAGGGGAACATACTGTAGCCGAATTTATTGCTGCCAATCCCCAACTGCAAGACATCTCAATTCGCCAGATTCCTCCCCTGGCAGAATTAGTTGTTCGAGAATATGGGGAAGATAGTTCGGTGTTAAATTTTTCTGCTCGCCACCTCACCAGTTCTGAAGGCACTTACAGTGACATTGCTCAATTGACGCTGGGGAAAGAGCTAGATTTAAGTCAGTATAGTTTTGAGGATGTCCCAGGCTTAGAAAATAGTCAGTTAAAAGATTATGCTGGCTGGGAGAATCATAGGATTAGCGAAATTGAAAACTTGTCAGATATTCCCTTAATTGATTTTCCCAATCCCATTAGCACCTCTTTGGGAGCTATTTCCCGTGTTGATGCTATCTGGGGAGAAACTGAAGGTCGAGTAGAGGAACATCAAAGCGTGTCTGGTAGTAACCAAGCAGGCTATCATGTACCCTGTACTGGTCAATGCGCCCACATCGAACTAGACGATTTGGAAAATTCGGGTCGAGATTTGAGAATAGCTGAAGGTAAACGTTGGCTACTCGGCAACGACCCTAACAATGGTGCTTTTTGTCCTGATGCCCCTTGGGGGGTAAAAGGAGGACAGGGAATTTTAGGAGTCTTTAACTGTGGCAGGGAACCTACTGGAAGAAACCCTTTGGGTCCAGCCTTTAAAGTTGCTCTGTGGAACGTCAATGAAGCTACCGATGAAGCTGAAACTGCCATCTTTTTTCGCATTTGCAAACGAGGTATCCCCGATCTCGGTTGTACCCCATACTTTATAGGACCAATTCCCTGGTTGCCTGCCCATCGAGACAGTTGGATTATTTTGGGTTTTGATAGTTAAGAAAAAAAAGAACTAGATTTTGTCTAGTTCTTTCTTAATCCTGACAAGATTGCTTTTTGACAAATTTAATCTTGTTTAGACAGTTTAAGTGTAAGCTGGCATAGATCCCATAACAGCCTGGGCTGCCTGTTGTGGGTTAGTGTAAACAGCTTGCATAGGTGCAGGTTGGACTGGTTGTTGACTGTTTACGATATTCGCAGCAGCAGCAGCTTTGGATTGGTTATCGCCAAAGGGGTTGGGATAGCTACCGTAAGCTACGGGGTTAGAACCATTGTTACTATTAGAACTTCTGGTAGTGCCATTACTATTTTGGCGTACATTTTGTGAATGCCAGTTTAATGACAAGATATGGTGCATGATAGACTCATGAGGTATTCCGTTAGGATTTAAGTTAGGTAACAAGCTAGGAGCAATTGCTTTCATAACCAAACACAGTTGTTGTTCGTTAACTTTAGGTTGACTTACGGTTCCGAATATACCTTCAAAGACTTGTTGTGCCTTCTCGTAGTCAGGAGTCGAAGGCTTGTCTCCTCTTTGTTGGGCAATTTGGTTAACAAACAAAGTTTTGAACATATCTCTAGCACCGAAGTAAAGAGACTTGAATACGGTAGCCTGGTCATTTAACTGTAGTCCTAATGAGTTATTGATACCAATTAGGATTTGATTGATTAGTTGACCATCTTGTGGAGTGATCACTCCACCGTAGAAGTTTATACTTTGAGCCTGTGGTTGAGCCTGTTGTGGCTGTACTTGTTGAACCTGTTGAGGCTGCACTTGTTGAGGCATAGGAGCTACTACACCTTGAGGTTGAATATAGTTAGTCATAATACTACTCCACTATTTT
>JBDKJC010000233.1:0-6011 GCA_039796815.1 Cyanobacteriota bacterium
CCATTGCACTCTGAGCTTTCTAGCAATTTAGTTTTTTTATTCCTTCATTTTAATACTTGGAGAGTGACAGAAGAGGGGTATATCTAGATGAAGCTGGATTTGGATAATCGAGGAGACTATCCCTACGGTTATATCTCTCTTTTGTCAGAGTGGGTCAAAACCTTAATTTCTCGTTGGCTGAAACGAAGCAAATTCGTTAAATTCTCCAAAAGTGACAAAAGAGAGATAATACAAATATCATCATTTTCTAATCTAGATGCAATTTGCCAGACGACTACAATCTATTTCCCGTAATGTCTTTGCTGATATGGATCGCGCTAAAACTCAAGCTCAAGGTTTAGGCAAAGAAATTATTGACTTGTCTTTAGGTTCATCAGATTTACCTGTTGCTCAAGATACCATTAAGGCGATCGCCAATGCCCTAGAAGATCGAAATACTCACGGTTATCTACTTCATGCTGGGACTAAAGATTTTCGCGTCGCTGCTGCCAACTGGTACAGTCAACGGTTTGGTATTGCCGTCGATCCTGAAACTGAGGTTTTAGCTTTAATTGGTTCTCAGGAAGGAACAGCTCATTTACCCCTGGCTATCCTCAACCCAGGTGACATTGCTTTACTTTTAGATCCTGGCTATCCTTCCCATGCAGGCGGGGTATATCTGGCAGGAGGGGAAATTTATCCCATGCCTTTGCTGGCGGAAAATAATTTTCTACCTGTGTTTGCAGATATCCCTCTAAATATACTGTCCAAATCTAAAATGATGGTGTTAAGTTATCCCCATAATCCCACGACGGCGATCGCACCTTTAACCTTCTTCAACCAAGCCATAAATTTTTGTCGCCAACACAATTTAGTCTTGGTACATGATTTTCCCTATGCAGATTTGGTATTTGGTTCGCAAGCACTTGCTCCATCTATCTTGCAAGCCGATCCCTACAAAGAATTGAGCATTGAATTTTTTACTCTTTCTAAATCCTATAACATGGGAGGATTTCGGATTGGTTATGCGATCGGTAACAGTTCTTTAATTCAAGCCTTGAGGCAAATAAAAGCAGTAGTGGATTTTAATCAATATCGGGGAATTTTATCAGGGGCGATCGCCGCTTTGTCTAGTTCTCCAGAATCTGTAGCTCAAACAGTGCAGACTTTTCAACAACGCCGAGATGTTTTTATTCAAGCACTCCAAGATATCGGTTGGGAAGTACCGTCTCCCATCGCCACTATGTATATTTGGGCAAAACTCCCCGAACCCTGGCAACATAATTCCGTTGAATTCTGCACTAAACTGGTTGCCCAAACTGGAGTTGCTGCCTCCCCTGGAGCAGGATTTGGACAGACAGGAGAAGGTTATGTACGATTTGCTTTAGTAAAAGATCCCCCTACTTTGCGTCATGCAGCGCAAAAAATTCAAGAATTTTGGCAAACATCACTTGATGGGTAGTGGGTAATGCTGACAAGTTAAACTGATTCGTTTTTAGTCAACTACTGTATATAGATTAAACAGTTTGAAGGAGATCGCTCTCTTCATTAGTTTAAGTTGAGCAAAAATGTTTAAAAAGCTAATAGCTCAAGACCGATTGACCCTAAGCGTAGTTTTTTAACTTGTCACAATTGGGTAATAGGTAACAACAACATTTAACTAAATTTAACTAATTTTATGTCCCGCTGCAACAATCAACTGCTTAAAAGTTTCAGCGGATGCCTCTGATTCGATCATTATTTTCTGAGAATCTAGATCGATATTAATATCAGCATTTGGTTCAGCAGTTAAGATTACTTCTTTTAACTCTGTGCTTTCTTCCTTGCTGTCTAGGGTTGGTACATGAAATTCCATAATTGAATTTGGTTTTTAAAACGTGAATTTAACTAGATATAGCTTATTTTTCTTCCTCAATATATTCAACTATCTTTAGTTAGAGATTTTAAAGAGGAATTGACCGTGTATTTTTATACAGTAAAAACGATCTGCATTAGACAAAATATATTGTTATGCGATCGATTTCCTTCTGCATCCCAAATCCTAATTTGAAAATATATGCAACCCAAAATTATTATTTGTGGCTTAGGACGCACAGGCTCTAAAATTTATAGCCTACTCAAACAGCAAGGTGCAGAAGTAGTCGCAATTAGTCGTAGTGCGCTAAATCCTGCTAGCGACCAAATAATTATTGGCGATCCGCGAGATAACGTTATTCTAATCAAGGCAGGCATTAGACAAGCAAAGACTTTAGTTTTAGTGCATGATGACGATGCTTTAAATTTAGCAATCTTAACCCAAGCCAGAGTGCTTAATCCTCAAATTCGGATTATCAATCGTTTGCTAAATCATACTTTAGGCGATCGCCTGGACCTGACTTTACCCGACCACTTCACTATGAGTGTGGCAGCACTAGCCTCGCCACTGTTTACTTTTGCTGCTTTAGGGAATAAAGCGATCGGTCAACTTCAGTTATTTCATCGTACCTGGCCGATTAACGAAGAAATTATTGATGCCGAACATCCCTGGTTAGGCAGAAAATTAGAAGATTTATGGGTAGATCCCAATCGGATGTTGATCTACTATCTACCCGTCAAAGGAGAAATCGATTTAGTTTCGGCAATTAACCAAGAAAAATGTTTATTAGTGGGCGATCGCTTAATCGTTGGCACAAAACCCCAAATGGTGACTAAGCGTCGCTCTTGGCAAAAAAAACTATCCAAGGCAATTTTAAATCTTCCTCGCTATCAGCAATATGCTCGCCCCGTAACTATAGTTAGTTTGGCATTATTAGCAGTTATTTGTGCTGCAACCTTAATCTATGTCAGCGTTAATCCTAATACATCCATTGCTGATGCCCTCTATTTTTCTGTAGGCATGATTACTGGTGCAGGAGGCAAAGAAGAAGTCGCCGAAAATGGAGCCAACTATACTAAAGTCTTTACGGCAATTATGATGATTGTCGGAGCAGGAGTAATTGGCATTTGCTATGCTCTAATTAATGATTTTGTGTTGGGAAGTCGGTTTCGGCAAACTATCGACGCTGCCAGAATTCCTAGACAGAATCACCATATTGTCTGTGGTTTAGGCGGCATGGGGATTCAGGTTGCTCGTCAGCTTCATAACCAAGGACACGATATTGTGATTATTGAATCCGATCCTAATAACCGCTATATTCGTGCTGCTCGTTCTCAAGGCATTCCCGTATTTATTGAGGATGCTAGTATGCCCTCTAGTTTAAAGGCGGTTAATGTTACCAAAGCCTTGAGTCTCATTGCCGTTACCAGCCATGACACCACGAATCTAGAAATTAGTCTCACCGCTAAAGCGTTAGCGCCATATTTAAAAACCGTGGTGCGTAGTGGAGATCCCCAGTTTGCTCAATCAATGCAGGAAGTATTTGAATTTGACCATGTGTTGTCTCCTGTAGAATTGGCTACCTATTCCTTTGCTGCTGCTGCTTTAGGGGGGAGAATTCTGGGCAACGGTATGACTCAGGATCTACTGTGGGTAGCTTTAGGCACGATGATTACTCCCAAGCATCCCTTTTGTCATCAAACCGTTCAAGATGCAGCCATGAAAAGCGATTTTGTGCCTTTGTATTTAGAAAGACAAGGCTATACCCTCCACGCTTGGCAATTGCTCGAAACTTCCCTACAGCCCGAAGATGTTTTATATTTAACCATGCCTGCCAGTGGTTTAGACCAACTGTGGCGCAGTGCTAACGCCGATGATGATCTGGTCGATCGCCTTGAAGGTAGTTTAAGAAATTAATCTTGATTACTATCCTGGGTAATTCTGCTATCTTCTGATTCCATCAGGCGATCGCCTTACTCTAAATCTTTCCCTGCTTTATTTAACTCTTCATCTGTTAATTTTGGGGACAAATGAGAGATTCTGCTGATTGTCCTAAAGGATACCGCTTCGCATATGGCGCAGCTACTAGAAAAACTCTTCCATCAGGTGTTTTTACCATTTTTGACGCTGGGAGCATCGAAGTATTTGACGGCTGGTTATTTGGCTCAATTGCTTCTGGTTGTTTGACTATTGTGGGCAGGGAACGCATACCTGTAAGCGTCGTATCCAAATCGCTGTAGTTAGAGTCAGGGCTTTTGGGGAATCCTGGACTGTTATTGACGGTAAAACTTCCTTGTCGCTTACCACGGGCTAAACAACTACTGGCGATCGCTTCCTCTGTTGTCAGTATTTTTAGTTCTGATTACTCTAATTCTTTTTGTAAGTCTAAATCTGGTGCGTTGATTTTAATTGTACCGTCTATTCCTAATTCAGATGATGCTGAAAATATGTTTTGAGGGGAGTCAAATAAAAATAAGCCTTCGGCGTTAATCTCTAGATTGCCTCCCCTTCCGTTAAAAGCGTTAGCTGTTACTTGTGTGTTTTTTTTTGCGATTAAGGTATTGGTGTTAATAGTGATGTTGCCTCCATCACCGTTGTTTTGGGCTCTAGCTGTAATCTTACTACCTTCATGGATTTGCAGGGATTCGGTATCAATAGTAATGTTACCTCCTTGTCCAGATGCAGTTTTAGCAGTGATACTTCCAATGTTGTCTAGATTGATGGAATCGGAATCGATAGAAAGTGTTCCTGCATTACCAGTTCCTTGATTCTTAACACTAACTTCTCCTCCAGAGTTAACATTTAAAACAGGAGTATTAATAGTAACACCCCCAGCATTTCCGCCTGGTGATAATGGCACATCCAAGGATTGTTGAAAAACTTCATTTTCTTCTAGCGTTACAGAGGAACTTACAGCACTTAAATTATTTGTATTTGGATCACTACCGCTTATTTCAATTGATTCTGAAGCATTAATTGTTACATTACCTGCCGTTCCAATATTTCTTGAATCAGTACTAACAGTAGCTCCATTAGTCAATTTTAGTGTTGATGTATCTATTGTTAGATTTCCAGCATTTCCAGTACCAAATGCAGCAGATATGATAGTTGTAAATAGCCCATCTTTCTCAGTTAAACCATCTAACTTGATTGAACTAGCTTGAATATCTATAGAACCTCCATTTCCACTACCCAGTGCGCCTCCTGTTGCAATTGAAGATCCATTGCTAGCTTTTAATGATGATGTTGATATGGAAATCCCTCCAGAATCACCTGTATTATAATTAGGCGAAGCTATTCGACTAGGCGCTCGTTCAATGAATCCGTCAGGTGTTCTCAACAATTGTATGGAATCAGAAGCATTTATATCTATCTCACCGCCTTTGCCAATACCAAATGTTGTTGAAACTATATTTCCTCCATCTTGAAGTAACAAATTTTTGGCAGTAACTTGAATATTGGCAGCATCTCCATCATTGAGTGTTTCTGAGACGATGCTACTAACTGTTTGATCCTGAGCAGCCCCAATAAGAATTAAAGATTCAGAGGCATTAACATTAATATTTCCAGACGATACACTACCATTATTCTGATTTAAAAGTACCGAACCATCTGTAAGTTTGACATTAGCACCATTTACTCCAATAGAGCCACCAGCATTACCGCTAACATCTACTGAAGCTTTACCAGATAAATTAACGTCTTGGAAATTTAAAAAGTTTTCGTAGCTAAAACTAAATCCTGACTGTATAGGATTAATTTTAACCTCACCAGAAGTAACACCTCCTAAATTAATTTGCCCAGACTCAGTATATAGTTTACCTCCCTCAACATTTATTTCTCCACCGATTAAAGCTAGCGTTTCTCCTGAAGAAACAGAAAGTCCAGTTAAATAGTTACCTCGCTCAAATGGATTGAATTGAGCTATGTCAGGTTGACGATTAATTTGACTCGCATCACCATTAACAGCGATCGCACCATTATTTCCCTCAAACTGCAAGCCTATCGGCACACTGACTTTCAAAATAGGCTTATCCTGTGTAGGATCGGCGGAAAACTCTGCACCATCTTCAAACTCTACACTATCAGCAGTCGTGGCAATAAACGAACCACCCACATCTAAGCTCGCATTCTCGCCAAATATAATTCCATTGGGATTGATGAGAAAGAAATTTGC